>JBIOWP010000140.1:0-3619 GCA_044868695.1 bacterium | reverse complement strand
GGATCAGGGTAGAATTTGACATGGATGCAGTCAGAGGTTCAACTCCTCAGCCCATCGAAGGACACTCCGACCAGGCGGGGAGGTGACCCATGCGGTGGTCCCATGCTGTCGTGCTGCTGGCCAGTCTGACCCTGGTGACCGGTGTCGGCACCGGACTGTCGGCTCCGGCAGAGGAAGTGGTGTTTACGTCCAACCAGTTCACCCCGATCCAGGAGCAGGAGTGGGCACGAAACACCCTGCTGGCCAAGTTCACGGAAGAGACCGGCATCCGCGTGCGGTTCACCACGGAAAACGAAGGTCCCTACGTCGACCGGCTGCTGGCAGAGGCCAGGGCCGGGCGAGGGACCATCGACGTGACAGGCACCCTGCACGGGATCTTTCCGGTCTTCCTCGCCGGTAGCGCGATCGTCGACATGACGGCGGTTCAGAATCGGCTGAACGCCCGCAACGACCGCACGTTCTTCCCAGATTTGCTGAAGGCCGCACGCATGGAAGGCATCCAGGCGTTCGTCCCGTGGATGCAGGCCACCTACCTCGTCGCCGCCCGCAAAGAAGCCCTGCAGTACTTCCCTCGGGGCCGCGATCCGATGCGGATGTCCTATGACGACCTTCTGGCGTGGGGCGAGAACATCAGGCAGGCGACCGGCCAGCGCCGGATCGGCGTCCCCGCCGGCCCGCGTGGGTTGTACGGCCGGTTCCTGCACGGGTATGCCTATCCCTCGTTCACGGGCTCGCAGGTGAAGCGGTTCAAGTCGCCGGAAGCCGTCGAGATGTGGCGGTACCTGCGGCGGCTGTGGGGAGTGACGCACCCGTCGTCGTTCACCTACGAGTTCATGTCCCAGCCGCTGCTGCTGGGGGAGGTATGGGTCGCCTGGGACCATACGGCCCGCATCATTCCCGCCCTGCAGGAGCGCCCCGACGACTTCGTGGTGCTGCCGTCGCCGGCCGGGCCGAAGGGCCGGTCGTTCCTCTCCGTGGTCGTCGGGCTCGCCATCCCCAAGACGGCAGATCATCCGGAGGTCGGCGAGCGGCTGATCGAGTACCTGACGCGGCCCGCGACACAGGTCATGACCCTGCAAGGCGTGGCGTTCTTCCCTGTCTCCCCCGAAGCCGCCAAGGCGACGCCGTCCGGGGGTCTCAAGGTCGTGGCCGACGGCGTGGCGGCGCAGGGCGGAGCTGCCGACGCGAGGACCGCGCTGCTGCCCGTGGGGCTGGGAGCCCGCACCGGGGAATTCGTGCCGCTGTACGTGGACACGTTTACGCGGATTGCCGTCCGCGGCGAAGACATCCCAAAGGTCCTGGCGGAGCAGGGCGCAAAGCTCGAGGAACTTTATCGCGCGACCAACGCGCCGTGCGCTCCGCCCGACCCGCCCCAGCGGCCGTGTGTGCCTGACTAAACTCATGAGGGGTCGGGGGTCAGGGGTCGGACCCAAGGGGCACGGTCATTCCCCAACCCCGACCGCCGACCCCCTCAGTTGAAATGGCCGTAGCCGAAGCCGAACTTCTCGCGGCACCGCCGCGAGCGCGGGCCAGCTGGACGCCCTACCTGCTGGTGCTGCCCACGCTCGTCTTCTTAGGCGTGTTCTTCCTCTACCCCATGGCGCAGGCCATCTGGCTGGCAGTGACCGACCCGCAGACCGGTTCGCTCACATGGGCGCACTTTCGGCGGATGACTGGGGATCTCTACTTCCGGCAGGCCGTCCTGTTCACTCTGATCATCACCGCCGTCGCGGTGCCGCTGCAGGTGGCGCTGGGCCTGGCGGTCGCGCTGCTCATCAACACCCGCTTCAAAGGCCATTCCGTCCTGCTTTATCTCGCGGCGCTGCCGATCGGAATCTCCGACCTCGCTGCCGGTCTGATCTGGCTGTCGATCTTCACCGAGCGCGGCTACCTGAACTCGGTGCTGCAGCGCGTGGGTCTCATTGAGCACCCGTTCATCTTTCTCACGCTTGAGCGGACGGACTGGCTGCTCGGCGCCATCATCCTCACCGAAGTCTGGCGCGCGACCGCGATCGTCATGGTCATCCTGCTGGCGGGTCTCCAGTTGATTCCTCGGGACTACGCCGAGACCGCTGCGGTCTTCGGGGCAGGAAAGTGGCAAACGGTACGTCACGTTATCCTGCCGTTGATCCGGCCCAGCCTTCAGACCGCGCTCATCATCCGTACCATCCTTGCGTTCCAGCTGTTCGGCACCGTCGTCACCCTGGCCGGCCGGCAGATCCCCGTCCTGGCGGGAGAGGCGTACTTCTGGTACTCGCTCTACCGCAGTCCCAGCGTCGCGAGTGCCTACGCCGTGCTGATCCTGCTGGTCTCCGGGGCGATCACCTGGCTCTACCTGATCGCCCTCGCGCCCAAGCACGGGGAGGCGCGCGTGTGAGGTTGCGTCAGGTCGGGATCTACGGCGCCGCACTCGTGATCGGCACCTGGATCGCGCTCCCGTTGATCCTGATTGCGCTGGCCGCGTTCACGCCGCGGGAGATCCTGTACCAGTGGCCGCGTCCCCTGTGGCCGAGGGAGTTTACGCTGGAGACGATGGCGTTCTTCCTGCGATCGACCGGCGTGTGGGCGTCGACACTCAACAGCGTCATCGTCGCGGTGCTGACCATTACGTTCGCGTTTCTCATCGCCGCGCCGAGCGGATATGCCCTCGCGCGCTACCGGTTTCGCGGGAAGAACAGCGTGCAGCTGGCGATCCTCGCCGTGAAGATGTTTCCGGCGACCGTGCTGTCGATCCCGCTCGCGGTGGCGTTCATCCGGTGGGGGCTCTACGACACTCTAGCCGGGGTGGCGATCGTCCACACCGCGTTGAGCATTCCGTTCGTCACGGTGATCGTGACCAGCGTGTTTGTCGGTATCTCGTATGAGCTAGAGGAAGCCGCGATGACGCTGGGCAGCAGCCGCGCGCAGGCGTTCCTGCGGGTCACGCTTCCCATGGCGGTCCCCGGACTCGCGGCGGCGGCCATCTTCACCTTCGTCCTGTCATGGAATGAGGTCTTTGCTGCCACCATCCTGACGCTGGACCACCGGACGCTGCCGGCCCTGATTGTCGACTCGGTCATCAGCGCAGGCGCCCCGCTGCATTTCCGGTTTGCCGGCGGGCTGTTCATGGTCATGCCCGCGCTCATCATCATCTTCCTGATCCGGCGATATTTGCTGACGCTGTGGGGGGTCACCGTCCGATGACCGCGGGTTGGTGCGCGAATGGCTGAGATCGCGCTGGTCAACCTGCAGAAGAGCTACGGCCGCGTCATCGCGATCAAGGACGTGTCGCTGCAGATTCAGGATGGGGAATTCCTCGTGCTGCTGGGACCCTCGGGGTGCGGAAAGACCACGACCTTGCGGTCGATCGCCGGTCTGGAAGTCCCTGACGCCGGGCGCATCGTCATCGGCGGGCGTGACGTCACCCAACTGCCGCCGGGCAAACGCGGGATTGCCATGGTTTTCCAGTCGTACGCGGTGTTCCCGCATATGACCGTGCGCGACAACATCGTCTTCGGCCTGCGTATGCGCGGGGTGGCGCCCGACGAGCAGCGGCGCCGCGCCCAAGAGGCGGCGGAGCTGCTGGAGATCGGCGAACTGCTGGAGCGGTTTCCGGCGCAGCTGTCCGGCGGGCAGCGGC
>JBIOWP010000139.1:0-19585 GCA_044868695.1 bacterium | reverse complement strand
CGGCCGGCTGTCCCGTCAACGAAGGCATCGGCGCCGTGCTGCGGTTCGGCGCGAACGATCCTGCGGTCCTGGACCGGCTGCGGTGGATCCGCGACGTGCTGGCCCCGGCGCTGGACTCGGCGCTGCGGCGGGCGGATGGCCTGCCGCTCCTGCCGCTGATGGCGCGGGCCAGCACGTCGCGGATCCACCGTAGCCGATCCAGGACCGCAGGATCGTTCGCGCCGAACCGCAGCACGGCGCCGATGCCTTCGTTGATGGGACAGCCGGCCGACGCGCCGGTCGCAGCGTCGCGCACCTCGAACAACGGCATCGACGGCGAGATGACGCCGGCCATCGGCCCGACCGCGCCGTGGTCGTGGGTGCAGTGCAGGGTGATCTTGCCGGCGTCCAGCAGTGAGGCCGCCTCCTCCGGCGAGCGCGCCCACCCTTCCAGCAGGATCGCCCCGACCGCGGCGCCGCGCATCGGCCCGCACATCGCGGCCGGCTCCACCGGCGGTCCTGCGTGCAGCAGGACGCGGCCGGACAGCGCGGGAATCAGCGCTCCCGCCCCGCGGACGCCGGCGAGGACCGGAGAGGCATGGGCGATCCGGTCCAGCGCGCCGGCGTTGGCCGCGGCGATGCGGTCGGCGAGACGGGTCATCGGCGCGCCGCGTAGGCCAGCGGCAGGCCGCGGTCCTTCCCGTCGTTCGCATCGAGAGCAATCAACGTTTCGAGCAGCACCTGCGCACCGGTCTCGACGGCTTCCCAGCGTGTAGATTCCCGCGGTGAGTGACTGAGACCGCCGGCACTAACGACAAAGATCATCCCCGCCCGCACATGGCGCGCTAGGACGCCGGCGTCATGGCCGGCCCAGCTGGGCAGCGTCACCCGTGGATGGCCGGACCGCTCGATGGCTCCGAGCACGGCCTCGCGCACGCCGGGGTCCATCGGCACCGCGGGGGAGTGGTCCCACGGTGCAAGCGTAATTTTCAGGCCGCTGCGGCGGGTGATGTCCTGCGCCCGGTCCTCCACAGCGCGCCGCAGCGCGTCGAGGGTTTGATCGCTCACACTCCGCAGTTCCACACTGAGCTCGACCCGGCCGGGAATGACATTCGCGGCACCCGGGAGCACGCGCGCCTGGCCGACGGTCCCGACCGCATGGCCGCGCTGCGCCAGCGCGAGCTCGCGTACCGCCAGGACCAACTCCGCCGCGCCCACCACCGCGTCGGCCCGCGATGTCATCGGCGTCGTGCCGGCGTGCGAGGCGACCCCTTCGATCACCGCCGTCGTCCTGACGATCCCGACGATAGACTCCACCGCAGCCACGGTGCGGCCCGTCTGCTCCAGGACCGGCCCCTGTTCGACATGCAGTTCCAGATACACCGACACGCGATCAGGAACGCGCGCTGGCGGCAGGCCGTGCTCGCGCGTCCTGAGGGCGTCGCGCAGCGCCCGTCCGGTCCGGTCGCGCAGCGTGTCGACCCGGCTGCGGTCAACCTCTCCCACCAGAAGCCGCGACGACAGGGTGCCGACGCCGAAGGCATGGCCCTCCTCATCGGCAAACGCCACCACAGCCAGATTGTGCCGGAGCGTCCGGCCGGCGTCGTGCAGCGCCTGGGCTGCTTCAACGGCCGCCACCACGCCCAGGGCGCCGTCGAAGATCCCGCCCTGAGGCACGGTGTCGAGGTGCGAGCCTGCCAGGACCGCCGCGGTGCGCTCGCCTGCGCGAGTGCCGATCAGGTTGCCGAACTCGTCCACACCCGGTTCCAGCCCGGCCTCACGCATCATCTGGGAGACGGCCCGCACTGCCTCGACATGCGGAGGTGAGAAGGGGACACGAGTCACGCCGCCCGCGGGATCCCGTCCGATAGCGCCTAACCGCTCCAGACGTTCTCGGAGACGGTGCAGAGAAACGCTCGGTCGCGCAGCCATGAGTGGGCAGAGTGTTCCCCGGGCTTTTGCACCATCCCTTCCGCCCACATCCCTTCCGCCCACATCCCTTCCGCCCACCGCGGCGAGAAGAGTGTTGCCGCCGGCACCGTTTGAGGGGATGATGGAGGCGGGGGTGGCGAGCCGGAGATGCTCTTCGTCGTCTTGGGCGTGGCCGGTCTGCTCATCAGCGCTTACGTCTGGTACAAGCAGGTCACCAGCGGCCCGGTCTTGTGTTTGGGCACAGGCTGCGCCGAAGTGATTCGCAGCCGTTTCGGCCGGCTCATGGGTATTCCAAACGGCGCGCTCGGCGTCGCCTACTTCCTCTCAGTGGCCCTCACACCGCTGCTCGACGCGCGGCTGCCGGATTTGCGGCCCCTCGCGGTCCTCGTGACCTCGACGGCGCTGATCCTCTACCTCTACCTCACCTACCTGCAGGTCTTCGTGCTGCAGGCGCTGTGCAACTGGTGCCTGACGTCTGCAGCCCTCACCGCGGCCATCTTTGTGGCGTTCCTATTCACATAGAACCGTTGATGTAGATTGCCCTCAAAGGAGCACACGGACCATGGACCTTGGCATGATCGGGCTTGGGCGCATGGGCGCGAACATGACCGAGCGCCTGGTGCGGGCGCAGCACCACGTCGTCGGGTACGCCCGCTCCGCGGAGTCGCGGCAGCGCGCGATCCAGGTCGGCGCGGAGGCGGCGACGTCCCTGCAGGACCTGATGGAGCGGCTCCCCGCGCCGCGGATCATCTGGCTGATGATTCCAGCGGGCCGCACGGTCGACCAGACGCTGCAGGCGCTGCTCGCCCTGCTGGCGCGCGGGGACACCGTCGTCGACGGCGGCAACTCGTACTATCGCGACACCCTCCGCCGCGCCGCGCTGCTGTCGGAACATGGGCTGGAGTTCGTCGACGTCGGCACGAGCGGCGGCATCTGGGGCCGGACGGAGGGCTACAGCCTGATGGTCGGAGGAGAGCGCGTCGCCGTGGAACGCCTGCGGCCGATTTTTGAAGCGCTCGCACCGGCCCGGGACCGCGGGTGGGGTCACGTCGGGCCGCACGGGGCGGGGCACTTCGTGAAGATGGTGCACAACGGCATCGAGTACGGCATGATGCAGGCGCTGGCCGAGGGGTTCGCGCTGATGAAACGCAAGACGGACTTTGCCCTCAACCTGCACCAGATCGCCGAAATCTGGCGTTCAGGGAGCGTGGTGCGGTCGTGGCTGCTCGACCTCACCGCCGCCGCGCTGAAAGATAATCAGGATCTGGCCGATGTCGTCCCACAGGTGGCCGACTCCGGCGAAGGCCGTTGGACGGTGGCCGAGGCGATCGAATTGGACAGCCCGGCGCCGGTGATCACGCTGGCGCTGCTGCAGCGGCTGCGTTCCCGCGACACGTACTCGTATGCCGACCGGCTGCTCGCGGTGATGCGAGAGCAGTTCGGGGGGCACGAGGTCAAGCGGGTCACGTGACGCAGCGGCCGCCTGCCCCGTCCAAGCCGGCCGTGTACGTCTATCCGGATGTGGACACGCTGAGCCGCGCCGCGGCGCGGGCGCTGGTCGCGCGGACGCGCACGGCGGTGGAAGCGGAGGGCCGGTGCGCGGTGGCCCTGTCGGGAGGGACCACCCCGCGGACGCTGTACCGGTTCCTGGCCAGGGATTTCGCCGCGCGGGTTCCCTGGGGACAAGTGGACCTCTTCTGGGGCGACGAACGTTACGTGCCGCCGGATGACCCGCGCAGCAACTACGCCATGGCGAAGGAGACGCTGATCGCGCACGTCCCGATCCCCGTGACCAACGTGCACCCGATGTCCACCGCGCCCGCCGATTCCGAGGAGGCGGCGCGGGCCTACGATGCGCTGCTGGCAAAGCGGTTTGTGGGCCCGTGGCCGCGCTTCGATGTGCTCTTGCTCGGGTTGGCCGCGGACGGGCATATCGCGTCGCTGTTCCCCGGGGCGCCGGCAATCACGATCACCGACCGCCGCGTGGCCGCGGTGACTGTGCCGGCCGACCCGCCTCGACGGCTGACGGTGACGCTGCCGGTCATCAATCACGCGGCCGCCGTGTTCTTCCTGGTGGCCGGGAAGGGGAAGGCGGGCGCGGTCCACCGCGCGCTCGTGGAGCCGGGCGATCCGGTGGCCTGCCCGGCTGCGGGGGTCCGGCCTGCGGCGGGAGAGGTGATCTGGTGGGTGGACGAGGCCGCGGCAACGTTCCTCGGGCCCGCGGTCCGCGCGCCCTCACCACCGTCGTGAGAGCACCTGCGGCGCCAGCGACGGGCGCGCTCGACACGATCCAGCGAGCCTACCGGATCGCCGTCCGCGATCTGCGTGCCTGCTACAATCCCGACGGTATTGTCGCGGGCCGCCTGCACTTCAACGCCTACTGGGCGCGCGATGGGTTCTGGGCATCGCTGGGCGCGCTGGCGCTCGGGGACGTCGAACAGGTGAGGGCGCATCTCGAGACGTTCACCCGCTTTCAGACGGCCTCGGGCGAACTTCCCGTGCGCGTCGAGTTTCTCGGCCACACCTTCGGCCACTATCACACCCGCCTCTTGCACCCGAAGGCGCTGTTCCGCGCGGGAACGGTCTTTGCCGATCCGCTTGACCCGAGCGCGCTCTTTGTCATCGCGGCGCGCGAGTATTTTGCGCGTACACACGACATGGACTTCTGCGCTCACTTTGAACCGGCGATGGACCGCGCCATGGCTTGGCTGATGAGGCAGGACCGCGACCACGATGGCCTGGTGGAGAGCCGCTACCTGGCGGGGTGGATGGATTCAATCCTAAAGAAGGACAAAGTCTTCTACCTGAATGTGACTTACTACGAGGGCCTGCGGGCGTGTATGGCCATCAAAGAGTGGCTCGGGCATGCGTCTGATGCCCGCAGATTTGCAGACGCGGCCGCGGCGACGGCGGAGGCGCTCCGCAGGGTATTTTGGAACGGGACGTATTTTGCCGACTGGATCCGGGGATCGCGGCACGGCGGCTTTTGCTCAGACGGCAACGTGCTGGCCATCTTGTTCGGTGTGGCAACGGATGCGGAGGCCGCGTCGATCCTGCGATTTATCGAAACGCGAGGCCTTGACCGCGACACGCCCCTGCGGACGTGCGACCCGGTGTATCCGGTCTGGCAGGTGTTTCCCTTCTACTTTCTGGCCGGCATCCCGGACTATCATCGCACGCTGATCTGGCCCTGGTTGGGCACGCTGCACGCCATCAACAAGTTTCGCCGGGGACAACGGGATGCGGCCATGGCCGACCTCGCCCGGATTGGGGGCTGGTACGCGGCTCGCAACGCGGTGGCCGAGGTGTTTGAATCTGATGGGATGATGCTGAACCGGCGTTTCTATCAGGCGGAGGTCCCGTTCGCGTGGAACGCGGGCCTGTATATCTATGCGGTGCGTGCGATGGAGCTAGGAGGTGGGCGAAGTGGAGCTGACGTGGGAGGCCGCGCGGGAGATCCTCAAGAGCACGACGACGATCGCCGTGGTCGGGCTCTCTGACAACCCCGACCGCGATAGTTACGAGATCGCGGGCTATCTCCAACAGGCAGGATACCGGATCATCCCGGTCAACCCGAAGATCCAGACCGTGCTCGGCGAGCAGGCGTACAAGAGCCTCCGCGACGTCCCCGAACGCATTGATGTGGTGCAGATTTTCCGCCGACCCGAAGAAGTCCCCGCCGTCGTTGAGGACGCGATCGCGATCGGCGCCAAAATTGTGTGGATGCAGCCGGGGGCTGAGAACGAAGAGGCTGCCGGGCGCGCCGAGGCCGCCGGGCTCCGCGCGGTCGCGGGTGCCTGCATGCGCTCGGTCCACCGCACGCTCTCCGCGCGATGAGAGCCGCCCGCGGTCCCGTCGCCCCTTAGGTCACTTAGGGCATGGTCGGGTCAACAATCGTAATCTCGCCCTCCACCATCTGGCCGGTGAAGGTAAACTTCGGTCCAAACAGGCTGTAATTGACCGGGGCCTCCGCGGGATCGAAGAACACGGTAAACGCGAACGAATCCCCGGCCTGACCGCCTCCGATCCCCGCGTCGATCGCCTCGATGAGATAGGTCGCGTGTTCTGACGCGCCGCGCGATCCGATGGTGACGTTGGCCTGCCCGACCTCTGTGGCACAACTTACCCCTCCGCGCATCCGCACCGTCCGCCGGCCGTCCGGATGCGTCGACACGGCGTATTGCTCAATGGTCGTGGCCGCCATGGACATGAAGAAGCGGCCCGCCGGGACGACGACCTCGCCCCGCTGAAACGTGGCCATCTTGAAGGCACGTGGGTTGGTGTCCACCCGGCACATCGCGTGGTTCCGGTCGAAGCTGAACACTTCCGGCAGCGGCACCGCCGGCTGGCCCGGCACGGGATCGGGCATCATCTTGACGTTCACCCCGCCGCCTGACGCGGTGTTGTACGAGAGCCGGCGCACCCGCGCTTCCAGCACCGCGCGGTCCTGGTCGAGCGCGGCAATGTGAGACCGCGCGATCATGACCTGAGCCCCCAGACCAACGGCCAGCGCGAGGAGCACGAGGACCAGCCACCGCGTCCGCCACTTCATGTTAGGGGAGCCGCCGGACGAAGAGGCCGGATGGGTTCGTGCCGAGTGGGACCCGCGCCACCACCTTGCCTGTCCGGGCTTCAATCACCGCCAGCTGGCCTTCCCGGGACACGGTCGCGTACACAAAGGCGCCGCTGGGATGGACGCCGACCTTATCCGGGTTACTGCCCACGCGCGCCCGCCAGAGTTCTCTGAACGTCGCCGTGTCGTGCGCGATGACGGTCACGTCTCCCGCGTGTCCCGTGTAGTGCACCCTGCCGTCGGGACTGAAGGTCCCGATGATGGGCGTCTGCGCCGTGGGGATGCGCTTGACGACGTCCAGTGTTCGGGCATTCAGCACCGTCATAGCGCTGCCCGCCCGTTCCTGCACCCACACGCGGCTGCCGTCCGGCGAGGCGGTCAGCATGAACGGCCGGCTGCCGGCGAACGGCACCGTGCCCACCACCTGCCGGCTCTCGGTATCGACGCTCAGAACCGTGTTGCCGTTGTCGGTCGGCACAAACGCGCGCTCCAGAGCCCCGGGCCCGGTCGTGACAACGTCGATGACGCAGGCGACCCCGTCGTTCACGGGCAGCTTCACCGTGTCGACGGCGAAGCTCGAAGCATCGATCCGGACCAGCTCGCCCGAGGCGTGCTTGCTGACCAGGACCGTCCCGCGCCGGGAGGGTTTGCCGATATACAGCGTGGTGCGGTCCTGTCCCAGCGGGATCCGCCGGCTCACCTCCAGCGTATCGAGGTCGAGCAGGATGACCTCGACGTCGCTGGTGTCGGGATTGCGCAGCCCCAACCACAGATGCTTGCCGTCGAAGGTGTTATTGTCATCGTTCCAGGTCCACGTGGTCATCCGGGGGAGATCCGCGGTGCGGACCACCTGATGCGCCCGCGTCTCGATGACGGTGATATGCGGCGAGGAGTTGCTCAGGACAATCACCTGCGCGCCCGCCGGTCGCTGGCCCGTGGCGCTGCCCACAAGCGCCAGGCTCAACGCTACCGTCAGGATCGCGATTATCCGCGTCACGTCCTCACGCCCTTTCCGGTTCGTCGCTGGAGACGGATCCGCCACTCTCCGCTGCCGGCCGGTTCCACGTCCATGCGAAAGCCATAGCGGTTGGCGGCCATGCGAATTGTGTCGATGGCCGGCGGATGGTCCACCAGCACGTCGAGGACTTCACCCTCCGGCAGGCGTTCCATCGCCTCCATGGCTTTCTTCATCGGATACGGGCAGGTCTCGCCCCGGACATCCAGGAGCACGGAGCCGCCTCCTCATCCTCGGTCTTCACGGTATTCTCTCAATCACGCGCACGCCGATCCACGCACCGGCGGCCAGCGTCGCCGCAAAGACCCAGCCGTTGACCGCCAGCGACGGTACCGCGGAGAACAATGCTCCCGCGGTGCAGCCCAGCGCCAGCCCGGATCCGTACCCCATCAGCACGCCGCCTCCCAGAGACTGCACGTAGCGGATGGGGCGGCGCGCCACGCGCCACTTGAACTCGTGCGCCAGCAATGCGGCAGAGAGTGAGCCACCGACGAGGCCGACGTTGAGCAGGAAGCCGTGCGTCAGCACCCCGCCGCCGGTCGTCACCACGCAGGCAGACAACTCTTCGGTCCCTTGTAGCGTGCCGGGCCCCAGGCCGACCGCAGCCGCCGCGGCATTGCCCCACCGGGACAGTTCGCCGACGACGCGCCACGGCATATGTGCATTGTAGGACAGCACGTTCAGGAACCCAAGGGCGGCGCCGCCCACCGGCGCAGGCCACCCGCGGCCGAAGACGCCGGCCACAATCTCATGGAGTTTCTCGTGGAACGTTCGAGCGCCAGCAGGCGCCGCGTAGTCCTGCACGCCGACACCGCCGAGGGATTCAATCCACAACACCAGACCATACGCCAACGCGAGGCCCACGAGCGTTGTGGCCACCGCTCCGCCATATCCGAGATACCGCGGCAGCCACACCACCGGCGCACCGCGGATCACGTGCTGCCACCACCAGTTCCAGTGGTGGCTGACCAGGACCAGGCCGGCGAGGATGCCGGCAAGGCTGACCCAGGACGCCAGGTAACCTTCGCCGATGCGGTACAGGGATCCCGATGTGCAGCCGCCGGCAATCACCATCCCCATCCCGAAGAGCAGCCCGCCGGCGAGGAGTGCAATGCTGAGGGGGACGGCGTGCGCCTCTGGAGCGATCGGACCGAGCGACGCGTTCGGCAGGAGGTTGCGCATGTGGACCCCAAACCCGGCGGTCGCGACGGCCATACCGACGATGACGCCCTTCATCGTCCGGCCCGACCGAAACTGGATCAAGTCACGGAAGGCGGAATTGAAGCAAAAGCGACTGCGCTGGAGCGTGGCCCCGATGCCGATGCCCAGCGCAGCGAATATCCCGAACGCCGGATCAACGCGGCTGCCAGCCAACGTCAGGACACCTAGTCCGGAGATCACCAGCAGTCCGACCAGCGTTTGAACGTGCACGCTTACACAGCCTCGCCGAACTTCATGAACAGATGCTGGGTCCGGATGCAGCGGTCGACAATGACGATGCGCCCCGCCGCGCGGGCCCGCGCGAGCGCAGCCTCGTGGACGATGCCCTTCTGCGTCCAGATGGCGAGCAGATGGGGGAGCGTGAGCGCAGCGTCCACGATCCCCGGGACCTCGTCGCTCGGGCGGAAGACGAGCACCAGCTGCACGTGCTCCGCGACATCGGCGGGCAGCGCCGAGAGCGCCGGGTACGCCGGCCGCCCCAGGATGGCCGGTGCTGTCGGGTTGATCGGGATCACGTCGTAGCCGTTTCGATGGAGATGATGCGCCACGATGTAGCTGTCCTTGAAGGCGTTGCTGGAGAGCCCGACCACGGCGACGGTCTTGCAGTGCTCCAGCACCCAGCGGATCCGCGTCCGTTCGTCGGCGGCGATCGCGGCGCCGACCGGTGACGTGCTCACATCAGTCCTCCGCTGCTGCGGACGTGCAGGGTGGAGATGTGCTCGGCGATCTGCTCGCTGAAGCCCGACTGAAGCAGCCGCTGCTTGCGGTTGCGGTTCAGCTCATCGATGAACTGGCGCACGCGGCCCACGCCCCGGGCCACCGCCATCGGACCCCGGCCGCCGCCGGCCAGGATCACCAGCGCTTCCTGCACGTTCGGAGGCAGCCCGGAGACCTCGTAGGTAAATGAGAGGCGGGCTTCCAGCGCTTCAACGAACTGCTGTCCGAGGACATCCGGGTCGCGCTGCGCCGCCAGCTGCGTGGAGAGGCGGCCGACGCCGTAGGCCACGTGGCGGGCCTCGTCCTCCAGGGCGCGCACCATGATCTGGCGCGTCGCCTCATCCGGGGCGATCTCAATCAGCAGGTGGAAGAGATCCGTGAAGGTCCCTTCGCCCAGCACGTGCAGCAGAAAGCTGGCGCGGGCGAAATCGTCCTGCATGAGCAGCCCCTTGATGGAGCTCTCCGTGCCGGCGGTCACCTCGCGCAGCCCCGCGCCGTTGAGGTACAGCCGCTTAAGAAACGCCTCGACGTGGCGAGCTTCGTCGACGACCTGTGTCGAGAGGAACAGTCCGACCTCAGTGTACGCCGGGTGGATCTGCCCCACGAACTTGGCCGGCAGGTACCAGGCCGCGTACTCCTGCTGCAGCATCCACGTGAGCACGCGGGCCAGCGCCTCCTCCAGATCAGGGGCGACCTTCCGCCCTTCCTCCCACGGGATATCGGTGCTGGCGTTCCACTGGCGCCGCTTGGCGCGCTCAATGAGCTCATGGAGGTTGTCCGCCCAGACCAGTTCACGCTGGGTGATCGAGTACGGCATCACGAGGCCGGTGGCCGGGCCGGGCGCCCCGCGGAAGACGATCCCCTCCGGTTGCACGCGGGCCGGCACCGGCGGCAGCGGCAGTCCGGTGAGGAGCAGGCTGCCGTCGGGCTCCAACCGCGCGGCCTCGCGTCCGGCCGGCGCGGCCTGCTCCCCGTTTACCGTCCCCGTCTTGCCGTCCGGCCTCTGGTCGTGAGCGTCCATCGATGTCCTCCTCAGGTGGTGGGGCGGACTGTGTACTGCACGTCGACCGGGCGGCGCACCGTGTTGGCCACCGGCGAGAGCTGGACCGCGCGGTAGGCGATCTCGTCTAGCAGCGCCGGCGGAGCGTCGCAGCGCGTGAAGATCGTGACGCGGATCTGCGTGTACCCCGGATTCCCTTCGCGGATGCCGAAAAATGACGGGAGGTCGATCGTCCCTTCGACTTCGACCTCGAGCTCATGCACGGGCACTTCGCGCAGAGAGGCGTTGGCCGCGAAACCCACGGCGATACAGCCGCCGATCGCCCCGAGGAGGGCCTCGCTGGCCGCCATCGCGCGGTTCGTCCCGCCCAGCCACTGCGGCTCGTCGTAGGCGTGCGGCGGCACGTCCCGGGTGTACGCCTGGCTGTGCAGGCCGGAGATCCAGCGCACCCGGACCCCGCGCGCGTACGCCGACAGTTCCCGGGCGGCCTGTGGGTCGGTATCCATCCGGGCGGCCAGGTTGACCACGGTGGTAACGTCGACGCCGTTGAGCGAGTGCGACGCCCTGGACATGGGAACCCTCCTCAGCGTGTGACAAACGATCTGGTGAACCAGACAGATGTTCTATCCGGTAGAAGATCTAGCGGGATGCGGAATGCAGACGGAACTTCGCGGGGCTAGGCGGGCCGCAGCGAAGGCATCGTCTGCCTCCGCCGAAGACAGATGCAGCTTCGTGGGGCATAGCGGGAATCGCGCATAGTATTGGAACCTTTTGTACCATTCTGACGTAAGTTCGTCAAGCCAATGATATCATGAGAGTCACCGTATGCCGTCTCCGTCCGATCGCGTCGCAGCCGTCCTGCGTCAGGCCGGCGTGAATGTGCAGGTTCTCGAGTTCCCGCAGGGCACCAGGACCGCCCGCGACGCCGCCGCGGCGGTCGGGACGACCCTCGCCCAGATCGTGAAGTCGCTCGTGTTTCTGGCAGACGGCCGTCCGGTGCTCGTGCTGGCGTCGGGCGCCAACCGGGTGGATACGGCCAAGCTGGCGCGCGCCGCCGGCGTCCAGACCGTACAGAAGGCCGGCGCATCCGCGGTCCAAGACGCGACCGGGTACGCAATCGGCGGCGTCCCGCCGGTTGCACACGCGCGGACGCTGCCGGTGTTCATCGACCGCGATCTCATGGGGTTCGACGTCGTGTACGCGGCCGCGGGAACTCCCAGCAGTGTGTTCCCGATCGAGCCGCGGGTCCTGCAGCGCCTGACGGACGGTGTCGTCGTCGAACTGCGCGAAGCGATGTGATGGAGGCACGTGACTGATGCAGCGGATAGTCGTTCTTGCGATTGTCTTCCTGGCCGGCGCGGGGCCGCTCGGTGTGCCGGATGTCGTCACGTCGGCGGCGGCGGCCGTCCAGCTCGAGCGGATCGCATCGGGCCTGTCCGCCCCCGTGTACGTCACGCACAGCGGCGACCGCTCCGGCCGCCTGTTCGTCGTCGAGCAGGCCGGGGTGATCCGGATCATCCGCAACGGGCGGCTCGAGCCGGCGCCGTTTCTGGACATCCGCGACCGGGTCACCGCCGGCGGCGAGATGGGGCTCCTGAGCGTGGCGTTCCATCCCCGGTTCGCGAGCACCGGCCGCTTCTTCGTCAACTACACGACCGAGCCGGGCGGGCTGCGCACGGTGATCTCGGAGTTCCGTGTCCTGCCTGAATCCCCTGACGCCGCCGACCGCCGGGAGCGGACGCTCTTGGAGATTCCTCAGCCGTTCCGCAACCACAACGGCGGTCTCAACCTGTTTGGACCGGACGGCATGCTGTATGTCGGGATGGGCGACGGCGGCTCCGCGAGGGATCCGTTCAACAACGGCCAGCGGCTGGATGCGCTGCTGGGCAAGCTCCTGCGGATCGACGTGGACGCCGACGCTCCGTATGGCATCCCTGCCGACAACCCATTCGTCAGGCGGTCCGGCGCGCGCGGCGAGATCTGGGCCTATGGCCTGCGCAATCCATGGCGCTTCTCGTTCGACCGCGCCACCGCACGGCTGCTCCTGGCCGATGTGGGACAGAATGCGTGGGAGGAAGTCGACCTGATTGAACGCGGCGGCAACTACGGCTGGCGCATCATGGAGGGCGCCCACTGCCACATCCCCGCGCGGGGGTGCCCGTCCGCGGGATTAACGCCTCCCATCGCGGAATATCAAACGTCGCTGGGCTGCTCCGTCACCGGCGGGTTCGTGTACCGCGGCAAGGCCGTCCCTGATCTGGCCGGCCGCTACGTCTTCGGGGACTACTGCAGCGGACAGATCTGGACGCTGTCCGAGCAGTCCGGCCGCTGGGTGATGGCGCCCCTGCTGGGCAGCGGCGCGCGGATCAGTTCGTTCGGCGAGGACGAGCAGGGCGAGATCTACGTTGTGGACCACCAGGGCACGGTGTACCGCGTCGTGGGCCGGTAGCAAGATCCAGGAGGAGACTTATGGGCAGGACGTGGGTGACGGCGGCTGCGGCGGTGGGCGCGGCGGCGCTGCTGGCGGCGTCGGCGGTCCAGGCGCAGCCGGCAGTTCTGTCGGGGGCGGGCGCGACGTTTCCGTTTGCGCTGTACTCGCGGTGGTTGCAGGCCTACGCGGCGGAGAAGGGCGCGCGGGTCCTGTACCGCCCCGTGGGGTCAGGCGCCGGCATCGAGCAGTTTCTCCAACGGACAGTGGATTTCGCCGGCACCGACAGCCCGCTGACCGACGACCAGGCGTTTCAGGCGGGGGGCGTGCTGCATCTGCCGATGGTCGCAGGCGCGGTTGCCTTCGTTTACCGCATCGAGGAGAACCGGCCGCCGCCCACCCCCGGAGCGCCGAGTGAACCTCGACCGAGTGAACCACGGAAGATTCCTACCGGGTTGAACTTCACCCCCGAGGTCCTGGCGGCGGTCCTGCTCGGCACCATCACCAAGTGGGATGACCCGCGGATTGTCGAACTGAATCCGCAGCTCACCCTGCCGGCGGAGGCGCCCATCAAAGTCGTCCGGCGCGCCGACGCGTCCGGCACCACCGCCATCCTCACCAACTACCTCAGCAAGGTCAGCCCCGAGTGGAAGCAGCAGGTCGGCGAGGGCCTGGCGGTCCGGTGGCCCGCGGAGCACATTGCCGCCGTGGGCAGCGCGGGCGTCATCGAGATGGTGAAAAAGACCCCGAACTCCGTGGGGTACGTGGAGCTGGCGTACGCGGTCAGCGGCCGGATGACGATCGCGAACGTCCGCAACAAAGCCGGGCGGTACGTCATCCCCTCGTTGACGACGACGACAAAGGCCATGGAAATTATCCTCTCCGCCATCCCGCAGGACTACCGGCTGTTCTTCACCAACTCGGAGGGGCTGGACGCGTACCCGATCGCGGGGTTCACGTGGATCGTGATCACCGCCGAGCAGCCCGACGAGTTCAAGGGGAGGGCGCTTGTCGACTTTCTCTGGTGGGCCACGCACACGGGGCAGCAGTACGCGCCCGCGCTGCTCTATGTGCCGCTGCCCCGCAGCCTGGTCACACGTGTCGAGCAGACGCTGCGAATGGTGACCGCCAACGGCGCGCCGCTCCGACCCTAGCACATCTCCGGCGCCCCTAGAATTCGACCGGCATCGCCTTGTGGCCGCGGATCACAAACCCTCCGGCGTATTCCACTGGTTCGCGCGCGATCCGGATTCCGGGGAGGCGTTTCAGCAGGGTCAGGAACGAGATCTGCAGCTCGAGCCGCGCCAGCGGTGCGCCGACGCAGTAGTGGATCCCGAGACCGAAGGTGAGGTGCGGGTTGTCCTTGCGCGTGAGGTCGAGCCGGTCCGGGTCGGCGAAGCGGCGCGGGTCGCGATTGCCGGCGGCATAGAGCAGGCCGACTTCCGTGCCGCGGGCCAGCCGGACCCCGTTGAAGTCCATGTCGTGGAGCACCCAGCGCTCGAACATCGGCAGAGAAGTATCGTACCGCAGGAGTTCCTCGACGGCGGATGTGAAGAACGCGGTGTCGTCCGCTCGGGCCGCCTCCCGGGCGAGGGCCATCTGGTCCGGATGGTGGTGCAGTGACAGCAGACCCAGCGTGGTGCCGTTCACGCTGGCTTCGTGGCCGGCGTTGAGCAGCAGGATGCAGTTGGCTACCAGCTCGTCTTCGCTGAGCCTCTGGCCTTCTTCTTCCGCGCGCACGAGCGCCGAGATGAGGTCGTCGCGGGGCGTGGTGCGCCGGTCCCTCGCGAGGTCGTTGATGTAGCCCGAGAATTCCACGACGGCGCGGTTGGCCGCGCGCGCCTGATCATCGTTGTAGCCTAATTCATAGAGCTTCACGATCGCCCCCGACCAGGGCCGCAGCAGCGGCCGATCTTCCTCGGGAACGCCGAGCAGTTCGGCGATGACGGCCACGGGCAGGGGCGCCGCGAAGTCCGCGAGCAAATCCGGGTGCCCGTGGTCGTGCATGCGGTCGATGAGCTGGTTGACGATTCGGGTGATCTTCCCGCGGAGGCCCTCGACCCGTGCGGAGGTGAAGGCCCGCAGCATCAGTCCCCGCAGCCTCGTATGTTTTGGTGGCTCGTTGTCGAGCATGTGGTTGCTTTGAAAGTGGTCGAAGTCGGCCGTGAGCGGGTTGGGAGGCGGCCAGCCCAGCTCGTCGCGCGACAGGACGTGGAGAATCGATCGGCCCAATCGCCGGTCGCGCAGCAGGGCCGAGATGTCGTCGTAACGGGCGAAGAATACCTTGTTCCAGACGGGATCGAAGAACACCGGGCTGCTCTCGCGGAGCTCGGCGAGCAGCGGGTAGGGGTCGAAGATAAATCCCGGGTCATTGAGGGCCAGGTGGAATTCGCGCATGCGCGTCAGAGGACGGGCAGATGCCCCCGCCGGGGTGCCCGGGTCGGGAAGGCGTCCTCGATGCGCCGGATCTCGTCCGCGCTCAATGTCAACGCTCCGGCGCCGGCGTTTTCTTCGACGTGCCGCAGGCTCGAGGCTTTCGGGATGGCAAACACGTTGGGATCGCGGACGAGGAAGCGCAGCGCCGCCTGCGCGGGAGTCACGGCGTGCGCCCGGGCGATCTCCTCCAGCACGGGGTGCGGCCGGAAGCGGCCCTGGCCGAATGGACTGTACGCGACGACTGCGACGCGGTGACGTGTGCACGCGGGCAGGACAAAGTGCTCGATCGTCCGCTCACCCAAATGGTAGAGGACCTGGTTGCAAGCGACGCGATCCGGCCCCGCGATGCGCACGGCTTCCTCGATGGCTCCTTCATCGAAGTTGGACACGCCCCAGCTCCTGATCTTCCCATCGCGAATGAGCTGCTCGAACGCCGCGATGGTGTCGGCGAGAGGATGCCGGCTGGGCCAGTGGAGGAGGCAGCAGTCCAGGGTATCGGTGCGCAGACGGCGGAGGCTGCGCTCGCACGCGGCGGGCGTACCCTTGCGCGACGCGTTCTCCGGAAGCACCTTGGAGACGAGGAACACCTCGGCGCGCCGCCCGGCAATCGCTTCTCCTACGAGCTCCTCGACCGCTCCGCTCCCGTACATCTCAGCCGTGTCGATGTGCGTCATCCCCAGGTCCAGGCCGCGCCGCAGCGCGGCAATCGACGCCGCGCGGTTGCGCTCCATGTTCCACGTGCCCTGCCCGATGGCCGGGACGAGGGTGCCCTTGGGTCCAAAGGGTCGGCGTTCCATGATGGGCGGCTAGGCGCCGGCGCTGGGCAGGCGCCCGATGAGGTCGTCAATGCGCCGGGTGAGTTCAGTGCGGATCTGGCGGTAGAATTGAGGATCCTTCGTGCCCGCGGGATCAGGAAGCGGCCAGTGTTCGCTGCGGGCGCCGGGCACGACCGGACAGGCTTCTTCAGCGCACAACCCGACAACGAGCGCCACGTCAGGGCCCAGGACGTCCGCCAGCCCCTTGGGCCGCTGGCCGGAGATGTCGATCTGGATCTCCCGCATGGCGGCGATCGCCTCGGGCCGAAGGCTCTTTGCCGGCTCCGTTCCCGCGGAGCTCGCCCGCCAACCTTCAGGCGCCCTCGCGTTGAAGAGGCCTTCCGCCATCTGGGAGCGGGCGCTGTTGCCGACTCAGACGAACACGACGCGTTTCACGTTGACCCCTTCTCCGTGTCCATGCTAGCATGAATCTTGACAACCACATACGCGACCTTCGGGGCAGGGTGAGGCATACGCCAATTCCCGACCGGCGGTAACTTCGTTCACGTGAACGGGGGAGCCCGCGACCCGCAGCCGTACTTACGGTAGCGGTGGATCCGGTGTGATGCCGGGGCCGACGGTACAGTCCGGATGGGAGAAGGTTAGCCGCGAAACTGCGGGATACGGGATCCGGGATTAGGGATCAGTAACTAATCCCTGCTCCCTACTCCCTGATCCCGCCGTTTTGTGTCCTGCCCCTTCAGGTCGTTATCAGGAGGGGCAGCGGTGAGACGGCTTACGCAGGTCGCAGTCCTCGGGGCAGTGGCCTTTGCGTTCATGTACTTCGACTTTCCCATTCCGCCGTTTCCGGCATTCCTAAAGTACGATCCCAGCGAGGTTCCGGCGCTGATCGCGACATTCGCGCTGGGGCCGACCTACGGCGTCGCAGTCGAGGCGATCAAAGCTCTGCTGATCCAGATCCTGCGGTCCGGCACCGCCGGAGGACCGTTCGGGATCTTCATGAACTTCCTGGCAGGCGCGACGCTGGTGGGCGTGGCCGGTGTCTACTACACGGTCGATCACACGAAGGCGGGCGCGGTCAGATCGCTCGGTCTGGGGATCCTCGCGATGACAGGCGTCATGATCGCCGCGAACATCTTCCTCACGCCCATCTTCTTTGGGATCCCGCGCCAGCAGGTGATTGCGCTCGTGCTGCCGGCCCTGCTGCCGTTCAATCTCCTGAAGGGAGCCATCAGTTCGGTAATCACCTACTACGTTTACAAGCGGGTCCGCGTGTACTTGTACGAGTGGATCGGCGATCGCGCGGCCTGGTGAAGCAGGGACCAGGGACCCGGGACCTGGGACCGGAAACTGAGTTTCGAGATGATCGTCTGGTCCCTGGTCCCCGGTCCCCGGTCCCGTAGTTTGTGATGGACGAGACGCTGTTCACAAACGGGCGCGTCTACACGCTTGACCCCTCCTTGCCCCTCGCCGAAGCCATCGCGGTCCGCGACGGCCGCATCGTAGCGGTCGGGCGAACCGCCGAGCTGCACGATGCGTTCTCCACGTTTCGGCGTCTGGATCTTGGTGGCCGCACGGTCGTTCCAGGGTTTATCGACAGCCACATCCACCTGCCGTCGTATGGCATCAACCTGTCTCGGGTCGATCTGACCGCGGCGCGCTCGCTGCGGGACGCCGTGGACCTGGTGGAGGAGGCCACTCGCCGGGCGCGGCCGGGCGAGTGGGTGCGCGGACGGGGATGGGACAAGAATCTCTGGCCCGAGGCTCGCTTTCCCACGAAGGCCGATCTGGACCCGGTCAGTCCGGACCACCCGGTCGTGCTGAGCAGCAAGGACGGTCACCTGCTGTGGGTCAACTCCGTCGCGCTGCGTTTGGCCGGGATCGACCGCCGCGCACCGGATCCTGCCGGCGGAGAGATCACGCGCGATCCGCACGGAGAACCCACGGGCGTTTTCAAGGAAGAGGCGAAGCAGCGCATCTGGGCCGTCGTGCCGCCGGTTGACGACGCCACGGTCGAGCAGGGGATCCTTGCGGCGGCCGCCGCCATGCACCGCTTGGGGATTACCGGCGTGCACAGTTTCGTCGGGACGGAAGCTTACGAGGGCGCGGTGTCGTTCGCGGCATTTCAGCGGCTGTCCGCCCGCCGCGCCCTGCGGCTGCGCGTCTGGGCGACGCTGCCGGTGAGCGCACTGGAGGACGCAAGTGGCGTGGGGCTGCGCACCGGTTTCGGGAACGAGTGGCTGCGCGTGGGGCCGGTGAAGATCTTCGCCGACGGGACGCTGGGGTCTCAGACCGCCAGCATGCTCGAGCCCTTCGAAGACCAGCCTCATAATACCGGGATCGCCATCTACACGCGGGACGAGCTGGCCGCAATGGTCGGCCGGGCGGTGGCCGCGGGGTTTTGGTGCGCCGTCCACGCCATCGGCGACCGGGCAAACCGCTGGGTGCTCGACGCGTTCGAGGCGCACGCCGAGGCGTCGCTACGGCTGGGCGCCCGCCACCGCATCGAGCACGTACAGCTGCTGCACCCCGCCGACCTCCCCCGCCTCGCGAGGCTCCGGCTGGTGGCATCGATGCAACCTATTCACGCGACCAGCGATCGCGACATCGCCGGCCGGTACTGGGGAACGCGCGGGAGATTCGCGTATGCCTGGCGGTCGCTGCTCGAGCAGGGGACGGTGCTGGCGTTTGGCTCCGATGCACCGGTCGAGTCGCCTGATGTCTTTGTGGGGCTGCATTCTGCGGTGACACGCACGCGCGCGGATGAGCCCCGCGCCGCACCCTGGTACCCCGAAGAGGCCCTGACGGTCGAGCAGGCCCTCCGAGCTTACACCACCGGCGCCGCGTTTGCGTCCGGGGAGGAGGACGCGCGTGGGTCGCTCAGCGCGGCCCGCTACGCCGACTTCGCCGTCCTGGACCGCGACATCATGCGCGGAGAGCCTGATGATCTGCCAAAGTCGCACGTGGTGGCGACGATAATCGGTGGGGAGGTCGTCTACGCCGGCCCTGGGTGGTCCGGCTAACCCTCGTCCTCGTCGGCCGGGCGGTCTTCCTCGTCTCCCGCTTCCATCTCGAACCCACATTCGGGGCAGACATAGACGGCCCGCCCACGGCGCGATTGTCCGCGCGGTTCCATCTCCGATCCACACTGCGGGCAGGGGGCGGTCAGCGGGAGTTCCACACAACGCCCTCCGCCTCGGTCTGCACGGTGTCGGCGCGGATCCGGTGGCCGCAGATCGTACACTCGTACCACAGTCCCTCGGCCTCGTCCGGTTCGACGCGGAGGACCATCACGGTATCACAGTTCGGACAACTGAGCGCTTTCTCTACCACCAGGGGGGCTCCTTACCGGAGGGGGTTCTGCCCCCGGCAGGCTCTTCCTGTACGCGATAGTCGACCTTGCGGTACGTCATCTGCCGGCCGCAGTGGGGACACAGGTGGTAGTTGGCCGCCAGCGTCCCGCGCTCAAAACTCTTCCGGTCCAGCCGCACCCGCGTGTCAAAATCGC
>JBIOWP010000138.1:0-3422 GCA_044868695.1 bacterium | reverse complement strand
TCCAGCACGGCCATAATCGCCAGGGCCAGCGCCAGCGGCGGGATCGAGAGAAAGATGTCGGTGACGCGCATGATGACCGTCTCGGGCCACCCGCGGTAGTAGCCGGCCAGCAGGCCGAGCAGCACGCCGGTGGGGACCGCGGCCGAGAGCACGACCACGCCCAGCAGGAGCGAGAACCGGTAGCCGAAGATCACGCGGGTCAGGATGTCCCGGCCGATGGTGTCGGTGCCGAACAGGTACGACCGGCCCGGCGCGAGGTTCGCGTGCTCGAAGTCGGTGAACGCGCGGGCGTGCTGAGGAAACGGCGTCACCCACGGCGCGAACGTGGTCGCCAGCACAATCACCAGCACGATCCCCAGCCCTACGACCGACGCTCCGTTGCGGGAAAACACGTACCAGGTCCGCGTCAGGTTGTCCCGCGCGGGGGACGCCGCCGCCACGGCGCTCACGCCGCTTCCTCCATCTGGCGCAGGCGGATGCGGGGATCGAGGTAGCCGACCAGGATGTCGATGAGGAAGTTGATGACGACGAAGAACAGCCCCATGATCATGACGACCGCGACGATGGCGTTGAGGTCCTTGCGCAGGATCACCTCGACGCCGTAGCGGGCGATGCCGGGCCAGTTGAAGACGGCTTCCACCAGGAACGCGTTGCCCAGCAGCGCGGCAAAATCCAGCCCCAGGATGGTGACGGTCGGGATCATCGAGGGCTTGAGCATGTACTTCAGGGCGATTCGTGCCTCGGAAATTCCGAACGCCCGCGCGGCTTCGATGAACGGGCGGCCGGCGACGTCCACCATGCTGGCGCGGGTCAGCCGCGCCGCCTGCGCCACCCCCGCCAGCGCCAGGCTGACCGCGGGCAGGAGGAGATGGCGCAGGAAGTCCAGGTACGCGGGCAGGTTGCGATCCACCGCCGCGTCGAGCGTGAGCGCTCCGGTGACGGCCGGCGGCGCGCTGACGCCCACAGACAGCCGTCCCGCCACCGGCAGCACGCCCAGCGCGTAGGCGAAGATGAGCATCAGCACGATCGCCCACACGAATGCCGGCGTGACCACGCCGGCCAGCGAGACCACCCGCACCGTGCTGTCCACCCAGGTGTCCCGGTACGACGCCGCGAGAATCCCCAGCGGGATGCCGACGGCGACCATGATGAGCCCGGCGTAACACACCAGCTCAAGCGTCGCGGGAAACAGGTCGCGCAGGTCCGTGGCCACGGGCCGGTGCGTGTACAGGGATGAGCCGAAATCCCCCCGCAGCAGGCCGGCGAGGTAGTATGCGTACTGCACGTGGAGGGGCTCGTCCAGGTGCATCTCCGCCCGCAGCGCCTGAATCTGGGACCGCGACGCCAGTGGCCCCAACGCGATGCGGGCGGGATCGCCGGGGATAACGCGCGCGATCACAAAGATCAGCGCCGACAGCCCCAGCAGCACCAGGACCGAGAACACGATTCGGTGGATCAGGTACGTCGAGTAGCGCATCGACAGATTGCTGGCTGCCTGCTGCTTACCGCCTGCTGCCTGCTGCCCGCCTGTTCGTCCTCACTTGCCCCCCATGGCCTTCTTCTTGGCCAGGTCCACTTGCCACAGGCGGAAGTTCCAGTGTGCCCCCTGCACCGGAATCGCTTTCGCCGGATCGATGAACGCCGGCGTCACGTACTCCTGGTACGCGAAGGTCGCGAACTGTTCATAGGGGTAGATGTCCGGCACCTGATTCACGATCTGCTTCTGCGCCTGCTTGTACAGGCTCATCCGCTGCGCCGGATCGGCGGTCGTGCGCGCCCGGTCCAGCAGGGCGTCGATGTCCCTGCTCTGCAGCCACTCCATCGAGGTCCAGCTCCCGGCCGCGCTGCCGTGGTAGGTGCTGTACAGGAAGGAATCGGGATCGGGATAGGTTCCGGAGAAGAAAATCGGCACGATGTTCGGCGTCGTTTCGGGTTTGGTTGCCTTCTCGGTCATCAGCGCCCACGGCACCTTGACCACTTTCACCTTCACGCCGATCTCGGCCATGTTCTGCTGGAACAGCAGCGCGATCTTCTCCTCCAGCGGCACCTCGGCCACCCAGCCGAACTCCATCTCCACGTTCTTGGTCTTCGCCTGCGCCAGCGCCGCCTTGGCCGCGGCGACATCCCGCTTCGGCACGGCCAGCGTCTCGTCAAACCCGGGGAACCCCTCCGGAATTGGGCCGCGCGCGGTCTTGCCGGCGGTGACGCGATCGTTGATGCGGACAAGGCGCAACACGGCCGCATAGTCAAACCCCAGCGCCATCGCTTTGCGGACATTGAGATCGTCGGTGGGGGCCCGCTTGGTGTTGATCTTTAGGAACAGGTTGCTCTGGCCGCGCTCGTTGGCCAGCGCGATGCCCTGGGTGGCGTCAAGCGCGCGGTAAATCTCGGTAGGCAGCCACTGGCTCGTGACGTCGTGCTCGCGGCGCACCATCAGGGTGCGAATCGTCGCCGCTTCGACCGACAGTGAGATCCGCACTTCGTCCGGCGCGTTGGCCGCAAACCCCTGCCAGTACCCGGGGAACTTCTCGATCACGGACAGCTGCTGCGGGTTGTGCGCCTTGATACGGTAGGGGCCGGAGCCGGCGTCGGCGGTATTGAGGAAGGCTTCGCCGTAGTCTCCGAACGCGCCGTACTTCCCGTCCTTCTTGTTCTTGGTGACCAGCGCCTTGTTGACGATGCCCAGCCGAACCAGGGTAGACAGAAACGGCCCGTACGGCTTAGCGAGCGTCACGGCGACCGAATTTCCGCTGGTCTTGACCCCGGAGACCCAGCCGTCGTAGAGGTAGGAGTATCCCTGCTTGAGCGCCATCATCCGCTGCAGGGAGAACTCCACGTCGGACGCGGTCAACGGGCTCCCGTCATGGAATTTGGTCCCGCTGCGGAACTTGAACGTGTAGGTCAGCCCGTCGGGGCTGACCTGCCAGGATTCTGCCGCCGACGGCACCAACCGGCCGCCCGGACCGGCGGCGACCAGGGTGTCATAGAGATTGTAGAAGAGAATGGAATCGACGAAGTCGGTGCTCTTCGCGGGGTCGATCTCGGCCACCGCCACCTCATCGATGCGCAGGACGATCGGACCCGCCGGCGCACCCGCGGACGGCCCACCCCCGGCCAGTACGACGACTACCATCAATGCCACTGCGACCACGCTCAGATGCTTCATCACGTCTACCTCCCTTGAATCACACCACTCCGGAACGCTCGCGCGTTACGGCGATCACCGCGAAGGTCTTTAGATCCACGCGCACGCCGTAGTCCTGCTCGGCCTGCTCCGGCGTGATGTAGCCATTGCGGACATCGTCGGCGACCTTCTCCGGCGGCCGGCCGGACGGCGGGCCATACCCGCCGCCGGTTCCCGTGACCAGCCGGGCCACATCGTCCTTGTTTAGCCGGGCGCGGGCTGTCTTGCCGAAGATTTC
>JBIOWP010000137.1:0-31577 GCA_044868695.1 bacterium | reverse complement strand
CGTCTCGTCCCAATTCCGCACGGGGGCGACGTATACCAGGCTGATCCACATGTCAAACACCCAGATCGACCAGATCCTGGACGAGGGAGCCCGGACGGCCGACTCCGCCCGGCGGCGGCCGATCTACAACCGCTTCCAGGAGATGTTCGCGGACGAACTCCCGTACGTGGTCCTCTACTACGAGAATGCGCGCACCGCGATCTCCAAGCGCATGAGCAACGTCGTCTACGACCAGGCGGGCCTGTTCGATTTCCAGACGCATACCTGGGTCGCGGCCCCGCAGTAGCGATCGTCATGGATGATCTACACGCGCACCTCGAGCGCCATTTCGACGCGCATCTCGACCGCGTCCGCCAGTACGTGCGCCAGCCCAGCATCAGCGGCGAAGGCCGGGGGATGGACGAGATGGCGGCGCTGGTCGCCGGCAGCATCCGCGAGGTCGGCGGGCGAGTTGATATTGTGCCCACGCCGGGATGGCCGGTCGTTCACGGTTCCATCGACGCGGGAGCGCCCAAGACCCTGCTGATCTACGGCATGTACGACGTACAGCCGGTCGAGGGCGAGGACTGGCTGGTCCCTCCGTTTGACGGTGAAGTCGCCGAACTCCCTGAGTTCGGCTCGTGCCTGGTGGCCCGCGGCGTCTATAATACCAAGGGCCCCCTCGCCGGATTCTTCAACGTGGTGGAGAGTATCCTCGCCGTGCGAAAGCGGCTGCCCGTCAACCTCAAGTTCGTGATCGAAGGCGAAGAAGAACTCAGCAGCCCCCACCTGCCGGGGTTCATTGAACAGCACCGGGCCCGGCTGGGCGCCGACGCCACGTACTTTCCCTTCTACTGCCAGGATCGAAAAGGCAAGCCGCAACTGTGGCTGGGTGTCAAGGGCATCCAGTACTTTGAGGTCGCCTGCCGCGGGGGGGCGTGGGGCGGCCCGCGCACCCGCGGCGTCCACGGCAGTAACGCGGTGTGGGTCGGGAGCCCGCCGTGGCGTCTGCTGAAGGCGCTGTCGACCATGATGGATGGCGACGAGCGCATTCTCGTCGAGGGGTTCTACGACGACGTGGCGCGGCCCAGCGCCGAAGACGAGGAGTTGCTCCAAAAGCTGGCGCAGACGTTCGATCCTGCCACCGAGTTGTGGCTGTGGGATGCGGAGCGGTTCAAGTATCCCGCACGCGGCGCCGATTTGCTGCGCCGCTACCTCTATGACCCCACGCTGAACATCGATGGCATCTGGGGCGGCTATACGGGGCCGGGGATGAAGACGTTGCTGCCTCACGAGGTACGCGTGAAGATGGACGCGCGCCTGGTTCCGAACATGGAACCCGCCCGCGCGCGCGAGCGGATCCTGGCCCACTTCAAGAAGATCGGACGGGACGAGTTCGAGGTTCACTTCTACGAGGGTTACCCGCCGGCCAAGACCAGTGTCCGCGAACCCGCGGTGCAGGCCCTGGTCCGGACGTTCCGAGACCTGGGACACGAGCCGGAGATCTGGCCGCACCTGGCCGGTTCTGCGCCCTTCTATCTGTTCCGGCGGGTCCTGAACCAGCCGTTTGTCATGGGCGGCCTGGGCCACGGCGGCCGGCCGCATTCCCCCAACGAGTACGCGACCCTGGACGGGATGCGGCTCTTCGAGAAGTCGGTGGCGCAGTTCCTCTATGCGTTCGCGGAGGCGTGAACCTAGCGCGAAGAACCAGTTCGGCTTGGAGAAAAGTTCACAGGATAGGCTCCGACCTCGTTCCCCCGTCTAGGCGTGTCTCATCGATAAATCAGTGGAAGAAGTCACGCGCTCAATGAATGCTCGAAGCAGCAGGTTGGTCTTTACTGGATCGCGGCCGAAGTTGTGGTGGCCTCCCCCGGCGATCGTGATCAGCCGAGTTCCGGTGGCTTCCGCGATTGCGACGCCACGACTGTATGAGACCACCGCGTCCTGATCTCCGTGCATGATCAGCATCGGGCAGCGGATCGATTGGTAGAGGGCCAGGGCCTCGTCCGGATGTTCTTTCAAGTGCTCCGAGAAGTCGCGAGAGTCGCGTGTCGCGATCAGTACCTCCGGCGTCGTTTCCAGTCCCCAAGAAACCCCGTCGTCGATCTGCTTTGTGGAATGCGGCTCCGTAAAGATCCTAGAGTAAAAGAATTCAAGGAACTCCCTGTAGTTTTTCCGCCAGTAGTGACGGTTGTATTTCGCCCAGCCTTGCTCGGTGTCCAGGGGCTCGTCAAACGAATAGACCGTCCGCTCAGGCAGCATGTTGCCCAGCGGGGAGCTGGTACCGGCCACAACGGCGCCGAGCACGCGGTGCGGATAGTGCGCGGCCAGGATGGCGGCAAGCCATCCGCCCATGGAGAAGCCAACCAGCACGGCGCGATCTGTCTGCGTCGCATCCATGACCGCGAGCGCGTCCGCTACGTACTCCGTATCCGCATATGCCGCTGGGTCCAGCGGGCGACCGGATCGGCCGTTGCCTCGCGGATCGAAGGTGATAACACGGTAGTGACGGGCGAAAAAGGGAATCTGACCCTTCCAGAACCGGGAATGGCCGATGGCCCACGCGGGCAGGAAGAGCACGGTCGGCGTCCCGTTCCCATAGACCTCGTAGAACGTGCGCACACCGCTCCGCTCGACATGGCCTGTCTGATTAGGGTACCGGGCGCGCATCAGCGCGCCCTGATCGTCGCGTCCCGCGACCGCCGGGTCACCGCATCCGGCGGTGTAGCACGGGCATTGCGCGACAGCAGCCCGGCGATCTGCAGCGCGGCGCGCCGCGCGCTGTCACGGGGAACCTCGCGATAGGTCACGGACCTCCCCACCAACTGCCCCAGTGTGTCTGCGACCCGGCGCGCCGTCAACTCCGCATACTCCAACCGATTCCGAGCATCGTAATGGCGCAGCCGGTAGGTGACATAGTGCTGCTGTTCCCAGTGCTTACGCAGCGGAACGTAGGCAAACGGGCGGCGCGTAGCCACCAATTCCATCGTCGTGCTGAGGCCACTTTGCACAATCGCGGCATCTGCGCACGCCAGATGTTCGAAGAGGTTGTGGACGTACGCGCGCTTTTCCAAGCCGGGTACATCGGGCAGGTCCTCGGGTTCGATCCGCGGGCCGGTCACCATGACCAACCGGGCGTCAGGCATCGCCTCCCGCAGCACCGCAAAGCCGTCGACCACGCGCTCCAGCAGATTGCGCCCAACGCCGGTTCCGCCAACTGCGGCGAACAGCAGTGGATAGCTCGTGCCATAGCCCAACCGCGCCCGCAGCGCCTGCGGATCGCGGTACTGCAGAGGATCGAACGGGAGGACGTAGCCCACCGGGGTGAACCAATCCCGCGCCCAGTCGCGGATGTTCGGCAACTCCGGGCCGAATCGCTCGTCCGGCAACTCATCGTATTCCCCGATGTACAACGACAGATCGCGCAGCCGCGGATAGCGCGCACGCTGCTCGATCATCTCCGCGTTGTAATCAGCACAGAGCGCCGCCTCGCGCGGATCGCCCTCGGGATCTACCGGCAGAAAACCGATCACGTCGGTCAGGAAGACGTACGGAGCGGACTTCAACTCTGGATTCTCGTGCAGGAAGTAGTCCACTTCCCATGACTCGTCGCCGATCCAGATATCGTACGGCGTCTCCTGCACGGCCTCATTGAAGAGCATGAAATTGGCCACGAAGATTTCGTCCATCCGGCGGAAGGCATAGAAGGCGTGCAGTTCGTGCTGTGACGATTCTTCTTCCCAGTGTGCGGACTCCAGCGCCTGCAGATGGCTCTTCGGATGAATCGTCTCGCCCGCCGCCTCCAGCACCGCCGTGACCGGATGCTGCGCCCACCAGTGAATCTCCAGATCCGGGACCAGCACGCGCAGTTCTCTGGCAATCGCCAGATCGCGCTGGATATGCCCGAGACCGATGGACGAGGAGACAAAGATGGCCCGCTTGGGCCGCGTCAGGGCGTGGTGCCAGGAGGCGGGACGGGGCTGTGGCCGTGCGACCGAATCCACAAACGCCTTCATCGCGAGGTTCACCGCGACCGGATGCCGCCCCATGAGAGCATGGCCGGCCCCCGCGAGCAGGAGGGTGCGGCCCCTGGTCAGTTCCGCGAACTTGCTTCCGCGCGCCTGCGGCTGACATTGATCGCGATCTCCATGGATGACCAGCACCGGGGACCGGATCTGCCGGCACAGGGCCTCGGCCTCCTCCTTCGTCCTCAACGAGGTCGGCGCCGTGAGCCGGAGAATCCATGTTGGCGCGGTCGTTTGGAGTCCCCACTCGACCAGATCCTCATACATCTTTGTCGAGTGACGCTCGGGCAGCATCCAGTCCATGTGCCATTCGACATATCCTCGAAAATCGCGCAGCAGATAATGGCGATTGTGTTTCGCCCATCCCTCCTCGGTGTCCAGGAGGTTGTCGAACGAGTACTGCTCCCAGTGCGGATGCGGCGGGGTGATGAAGGGAATGTGGGGTGCGAGCGTGATCAGACCGAGCACCCGCTCCGGGTACCGCGCGGCAACCAGCGCAGACCATCGCGCCCCTGAGCACAGGCCGGCGAGGATCGCCCGCTGCGTTCCTGTCGCATCCATCACGGCCAGCGTATCGGCAGCGTATTCGTCGTCGGCATATGCGCGCGAATCGGTCGGGCTATCCGTTCGACCGTTCCCCCGAGGATCAAACGTAATCACCCGATAGTGCTGCGCGAGATAAGGGACCTGGGCCTTCCACATACGAGAGTGCACGATGGGAGTCGTCGGCAGCAGCAGCACCGCCGGCTCGCCCCGCCCGAAGAGTTCGTAGTAGATCTTCACCCCATTCCGTTCCACGTAGCTTCCTTGATCGGGATACCGCGCTCTCATGGCGGCTCGCCCCTCCCCCGGCGGTGTGGTTATCAGATTACTCGCCCTTCTTCGACGCTTCCTACGCCCGGGAGATACCCCTGGAACGCGGATGGGCGGAGATCGTCCAGCGTGACGAACTCCCCTCCGGCGTCCCGCAGTCGGTGGAGGATCGCGGCGAGGGCGGCAGGCACCGAGGCGGGCCAGGTGTGTAACAGGACAATCGCGCTCTCACCAGCCGCCAGGACCCCGCTGAGCAGGGCGTCCTCGACCTCACGCGGCGTGCGGGCAATCTCCCATTCGTTGGACTGCACGTGCCACCCGACATGGCGGTAGCCTCGATCCGCGAGCACCTGCGGGATGCGGCCATCGGTGCCGCAATCTCCCCACGGGCAACGGAACCAGGGTTTCGGGTCCACCCCGGCGACTTCTGTGATCACCTGTTCTGCCGCTCCGATGTCCCGAATGAGACCCTGCTCAGTGAGCAGCGTCAGGCGAGCATGGTGGAATGAGTGGCTGCCGATGCGATGGCCGCCGCGCCGGATTTCCTGTGCCAGGTGGGGGTAGGCCTCGACCCAGCGTCCCTGGAGGAAGAATGTCGCCGGCACCTGCGCCTTTTCCAACAGGGCGATAATCCGGTCCACCACCCCTGGCGGGCAGTGCGGCCGATCGGGATGCTCCGCGTCCAGCGTCAGCGCAATCTGCATCGCACTACCTCAGCGAGTTGTTCGTGGGTTCCCGCGGAGTGTTCCACGAGAGCGAGAAAGGCGTCCCGATCCAGGGCCAGCGCCTCTACGGCCGTCTTCGCGTGCACAGATGCGGTACGCGGGATCCCTGCCAGCAGGCCGACTTCGCCAAAGAACTGGCCGGCCGAGAGGGTGCCCAGGTGCTCGGAGCCAGCCGCGCTGACCCCACGGGTGATAGTGACTTCCCCTTGAGCGATGATGTAGAAGCGATCCGGCAGATCTCCTTCGCGGACGATGGTCTGGCCGGGTGAGAACCGCATCGCCTGCAGCCGGCGGGTGGCTTGTGCCAGCAGTGGCTCAGCGAGGGCCGGCAGGGCACGCTTCAGCCACTCATCGTATGAGTATTTCAGCTGGTACGCAAACGCAACCACGAGGGGGGTCGTCTCGACGATGTTGTACACGAAATGCAGGTCCGGTCGCCGCAACGGCAGTCCACCGCCGATCAGACCTCCGCTGGCCAGCAACCCCGGAGTCCCTTCCTGACCGGTCCGGAGAAATTTCGTCATGATCGCGATGTGCTCCAGCTCGTGCCAGCCGGCCAGCAGGAAGGTGACCCACAGCCAGGGGTTGCGGGGAAACCGCCACACGAGAAGACCTACGGCAACGAGCACCCAGCTGTTCCAGAGGAAGTGCACCCACTCAATGTCGAGCGCGCCGAAAATGCCTCGAGCCGCGGGTCCTCGCAGTCCAAGGATATGGATCTGGATCATCTGCGCGATATGCTCCACGACGTGCCCTCCCTGCGTGATCACCAGCACGTAGAAGAGCGCAAGCCAGGCATAGTGCCGGTACGTCCAGACGGTCTCCAGCGCGAGGATGGGTAGCCAGGGCAACAGCACGGCCACGGCTGTGGCCCAGAGCGGCCAGGCCTGCATGACGGCCGAGACCAGCCCGATGACCGACGCCACCGCGGTGAGCACGACGATGCGGTGCGGCACGTTATGGATGGTGAGGGCGCGTTGTGACGTTCCCATCTGCATCGTATCCTCCTCCTCGGCACCTCAGGAGAGCGACCTTCCGGGGGACAGGAGGCCGCGTGCCTGTTGCCGGCCTCCTGTCCCTGGAGGACTATCGGGCACTCGCGTCTGGCAGCAGCAAGAAGAGCTGCACATGGGACCCGAGGCCGAACGGGCCGGGATCCGCCGCGTACACCTTCCCGTCGCTGTGCCAGGCGATGGCCAGACCGCTCTTTACCTGCTGTCCGCTCAGATCAAGGCAGGGCTCGAAGTTCAACCGGTACGTGACGTTGCCACTCGCGTTCGCGCGGAACGTATTCTGCGTGCCGTCGCGAGCGCCGAGCGGCAGGTCCAGTGTCCCGGTGAACGGCTGCTGAGGCGGAAGAGCCATGAAGAAGTACCACATCGTGTACAGGCCGTTGGGCACCAGCTTCGTGAAGGCCACATTGACACGGCCCTGGCCGTTTGCGCACGTGTAGGTCCCCGATCCACCCGCGGCCAGCCACTGCCCGATGGTGATCCCGAGTGCCCGCCCTTTCTTGAACGGCCCGAGATCCTGCGCGTTGAACGGGTTGTGCTTGACCGGCTCGGCGGCAGCGTACAGCTTTGCGGACATCGTCTTGTCCTCAGCGGTCACGCGAAACACCTCGCCCGATCCGGGCGCCCGTTCGATGTACACGTCCTGCTCGGGGAACTTCGCCTGCAGGTGATTCACGAACTGCAGCTTGACGGTCATCGTCCCCGCCTGCGCGACAAGCGCGGCGGCCAATACCATCGTGACTGCAAGAATGGTGCGTTTCATCGCTGACCCCCCTCATGCATGATCGATGTCCATCCCCCACGTCCATCCCCAGGCTCGTCGGGCCTCTCATGACGACGTTTTCACCTCGCGGGCCTTGAGCGTTGACCCCACCATACGCCCGCAGGCGCCCTGGGTCATCGAGGGGATTTCCGATCATCTACGCCAACCGATGCCGGCAGTCGTATCGGAAGAACTTCCGATACAGTCGCCGGTGCGGCACTCCGAGGAGTCCCGAGTCGGGTGCGGTGTGGTTAAGGGGCTAAGACTCGGCAGGCAGGTCTAACCCGTGCCGTACAGCCCAGGCTGCGATTTGGGCGCGACTGTGCAGCCCGAGTTTGTTCATGATGTGTTCGATGTGGCTGATGGCAGTTCGGTCTGCGATGCTGAGCTTTGTGGCGATTTCTCGGTTGGAGAGCCCTCTCGCGATGAGCGCGGCAACCTCGCTCTCCCGGGATGTCAACGGATCGTGCGCCTTGCCCGGTCGCTGAGGCCGCGCGGGTGGCGGTTGGGCGGCGCCCAGGGCAAGCTGAATCGCGTCGTCGGCCTCAAGGCTTCGGCCATTGCTCCATTCACGCTCGAACTCCGCACCGGCCATCGACACCTTCACACCTTCCAGCGTGCGATCATATTCCCGGCGATCGGACAGCGCGACCGGCGCGCCCAGTCCGGCGCGGAGCGCGTCGGCGGCCGAAAGCACCCTTGCCGCCTCTCGCAGCCTCCCCGCCACGAAGATGACGGCCGCCAGGCCCTCAAGGGACTGCGCGATTCCCCTGCGGTCGTCGAGGCCGCGGTAGAGATCCAGGCTCTCGGCGAAGCGGTCACGCGCATTCGCGTCGTCGCCACGCCGGTGCGCAAGGACGCCCAGATTCCACAGCGCCCAGGCCGTGCCCCAGCGATATCCCTGTTTGCGGAAAAGGGCTAGGCTCTGCTCGTGGAGCGCCACCGCCTCGTCATCGTTGCCCCGATCCCGAGCAGCCAGTCCGAGATCGAACAGCGCCCAGGCGATACCCCACTCATTGCCGAGACTCCGGTAGATGCCCAGGGCGGTCTGGTAGCGCGTTGAGGCTTCTTCGACCTCACCCGTGGATCGAGCCACATGCCCGACAAAGGCGGTCGCCATGGCCTCGCGCCTGGCGTCCTTGTACTGACGAAATACCCCCAGGGATTGCTCAAGCCATGTGCGGGCCTGATGCCACTCGCCCAGGCTCCAGGCCAGCACGCCGGCGGGGAGGAGCACTCGGGCCCGCAGTTGATCGTCCACATCGCCTGCTGCCTGCAGAATTTGTTCGATCCGCGCGCGGCCTTCAGTCAGATGCCCATGGAGGTAGAAGAGCCACCCCAATCCGCACCCGAGCCGTGCCGTGGTCTGAACCGAGCTTCGCACCGACCACTCCACAGCGCTGCGCAGGTTCTCTGTGTCCTGCCAGAGACGCTGCAGCCCCATTTCCTCCTCTGGACTTGCTAGCCGCATTTCCGCCTGCTCGGCCAGTGAGGCGAAATGACCGGCGTGGCGGCTCCTGGTGCCATCCAGCTCACCCGTTGCGGCCAGTTGTTCGACGCCATATTCCCGGATCGTTTCGAGCATGTGGAATCGCGCGCTGCGGTCAGGCACCGCGATCCGCCTGAGCAGGCTCTTGTCGACCAGCGAGGTTAGACCGTCAAGGAGATCGAGGCTGTCGCCGCTCGCGACCGCCTCCGCCGATGCGAGCGCAAAGCCCCCGCGAAACACGGCCAGGGATCGGAACAGCCGCCGTTCGTCCGGCGTGAGCAGCTCATAACTCCAAGAGATCGCCGCCTGTAGCGATTGATGTCGCTGCGGAGCGTCACGGGGGCCGCCGCGGAGCAGGCGAGAGTGATCGTCCAATCGCCGGGCAATCTCCTCAGGCGTCAGAATCTTGATGCGCGCTGCCGCCAGCTCAATGGCCAGTGGCAGGCCTTCCAGCCGGATGCAGATCGTGGCCACGGCCTCGACGTTGTCGGGGGTAAGGGCGAATTCCGGATGGACGAGCCGGCACCTGTTCACAAACAGCGCCACCGCAGGAATCCGGGCCGCTGTGTCCACCGTGTCTTTCCGCCGATCTGGGACCTCCAGCGTCGGCACTTGGAACTCGTGCTCCCAGCTTAGTCGGAGGCGCTCGCGGCTGGTGGTGACGATCTTGAGATCCGGGCAGGCCGCCAGCAGTTGGTCGACCACTGACGCCGCCTCGGTGACCTGTTCCAGATTATCGAGCGCCAACAGGGTCTGCTTATCTTTCAAATATTCCTGGAGGTTGTGGAGCAAGGAGCGGCCGGGCATCTCGTTCACGCCCAGCACCTTCGCGATGGACGGGACGATCATCCCTGGATCGGTAATGTGGGCGAGCGGGACGAAGAAGGCTCCGTGGCGGAACTGGTCGATGACCTCCGCCGCGAGCTGCAGCGCGAGTCTCGTTTTCCCGATCCCTCCCGCCCCCGTGAGCGTGAGAAGCCGCGCACCCTCGTCAAGGAGCGCCGCGCGTGTCCGGGCCACCTCGGCCTCCCTGCCGATGAAGACTGTCGGCTGCGGAGGGAGGTTGTTGGGGTGCGCGTCCAGTGTGCGCAGCGGAGGAAACGACTCGGGGAGGTCTGGGTGGACCACCTGAAACAGCCGCTCCGGTCTGAGGAGGTCCTTCAGGCGATACTCACCCAGTAGTTTCAGGGTGACGCCTTTGGGCAGAGCCTGCTCCAGGACGATTCGCGTCGCATCTGAGACGAGGATCTGGCCACCGTGCGCAGCATCGCAGATGCGCGCCACCCGGTGCACGTCGATCCCCACATAGTCTGCTTCGCGAGCCATAGGCTGGCCCGTGTGGATCCCTATCCGGGATGCCGCGGTCTTGCCCTTCGGCCACGTATGCGTCCCGAGCGCCCGTTGTGCGTTTACAGCAGCCGCCACGGCGTCGCTGACCCGGGGGAAGGCGAAGAAGCAGGCGTCGCCGGCGCTGTCGATCTCCTGGCCACCGTAACTCCTTGCGGCGGATCGGAGGATCTCGCGGTAGCCTGACAGCAGCTCTGCATATTGATCACCAAGTTGCTGCAGGAGGCGAGTGGACCCTTCGATGTCGGTGAAAAGGAAGGTGACTGTTCCGGTCGGGAGCCTCACGCTTGGCCACCCACCTGGTTGGGGCTGATCTGCTTCTGTCTACCCTGTCGCCACGCTCCTTCCCTCCAGGAGATATCCAGCAGCTGAAGCACCCGCCGAACCACCAGACCCAGCAGCACCATGCCGGAACATCGAGAACGGCACCTCCCTCGCGGCCCAAGCCCCTCTGATCCTCGCGATAGCTTGGCAAGCTAGATTTCGTTCCTACACCCGAGGCCCCGGCAAATTTCTGGCGGGCCCGGAGGGAATCGAACCCCCGACCAGAGGCTTAGGAGTCCCCTGCTCTATCCACTGAGCTACGGGCCCGCAGGGCCATTCTAACAGACGGTCCGGTTATCCCGCAAAATGGGTGCGGAAGCAACTGGCCGGAGGCCATGAGCGAGTCCGCCGGAAGCGGGCGAGTCGAATGGCGCGCCCGACAGGACTTGAACCTGTGACCTTTGGCTCCGCAGGCCAACGCTCTATCCGCTGAGCTACGGGCGCGCGCGCACGCAGATTATAGCACACGGCCCCATCCGCACGGCTAAGGCGGGCCCGCTGCGGGCACGATATTTGGGGGGCCAATACGGTCACCCACACTGGGGTGAGTGCCGTGATCCGCATCGTGGTCGTGGGACTCTTGAGCCTGGCGCTGCTCGCGCATCCCGCCTCGGCGCAGAACGGCAGCCACATTATCGCGGGGCAGGCGGCCGGAGGTGTCCGGGTGGGCGGGACCGTCGCCGACGCCATCGGAGTGCTCGGCAGCGTCTACGACCGGTCCGACCGGGACAAATTCACCGTGCTTGACTGGCCGCTGAAACCGTTCCTCCTGATCGCGGAGAAGGAGAGCACCAAAATCGTCCTCGTGCTGATCCAGCTCAGCGATGCCTACAAGACGGACAAGGGCGGCGTCACCGCGGGGACCGAACGCAGCATGGTGGAAGAGATCTACGGTAAGGAGTTTGCGACCGACGAAGACCAGCGCACGTTCACGCTCATCTACGATCCGCAAGGCATCGCCTTCGACATTGGGAAGTCCGGGGTGATGAGCGGGAAGGTGATGTCGATCATCATCTTCGCGCCCGGCCAGTGGAAGACGATTACGGAAAACCTCTAACAGCGACTGAGATTGGAGTAGGGATTAGGGAGTAGTAGCCACTACTACTCCCTAGTCCTCAATCTTCCACGCGGGATTCCACGCCACTTCCCACAAGTGCCCATCAGGGTCTTGGAAGTAGCCGGCGTAGCCTCCCCAAAACGTATCGTGAGCCGGCTTGACAATCTTTGCGCCCGCTCCTTGCGCCTGTTTCATCACAGCGTCAACTTCTTTCTTACTGGCGACGTTATGGCCAATTGTAAATTCAGTCGCGCTTGGAGTTTGGAGCGGAATGCCCGAGTCGTGAGACAGGCTCTTCCTGGGCCATAACGCGAGCTTCATCCCATTTTGTAAATCAAAGAACGCGACCGCGCCGAATTCAAATTCCTGTCCGATGATCCCCGGCGTCTTGAGGCCGAGACCGTCGCGATAGAATTTCAGCGATTTCTCTAAGTCGTTCACGCCGATTGTCAGAACTGTAATTCTCGGTTTCATCAAAACCCCGGGTGGCGGGCGAGGTGGCTGGCGGAGGGGGTGGGATTCGAACCCACGGAGCAGGTGTTTGCCCGCTCAACCGCTTAGCAGGCGGCTACCATCGGCCGACTCGGTCACCCCTCCAACTCTGCACCATACTAACACAAAGCAGGTGGGCGATTCTGCGGGTCTCCGGTCATCGAAATCCTCGGCGGGGATCCGGCCGGCGGCGACCCCGGCCCGCCGGCGCTGAAGAACGCGGCCCAGGGGTCCAGCAGCCGAATCAGCCCTGCCAGGTCAACCCCGAGATGTTGGTCAGGATATCCCGCAAGTTTCTGCATGCCCTTGCCTAAGAGAGTTCTCGCGCCGTGGCGGTTGCGTTTCTCGTAGTGGTAGAAGGCTGCGGCGATTTGCACGATGCCTTGGAAGAATGCTTTGTCTGCTCCCTCTGTCGTTTTCCACACGTCCTCGAGCAGCTCGTGGCATTCGAAGAATAACCCCGCGTTGAAGAGGGCGACGCCGCGCCGAAGGTCATCTACCGCGCCCGCGTCCATTGAGCGCGCGACCGTCCACAACGCGTCGAGCAGCCGGGAGGTCTGGCGCGTCAGGTAGGCGAGGAATGGAACAAACTGCGGGCGCAGCGCCACTGTTCCCTCGCCCACGTCGAACAGGCCTCGCGCCACCAGCAATCCTGCGTCGTTGGGTCGCGGACGCCAGGCGAACCGCGCGCCCATCCGCTCGGCTGTGGCGCGGAGCGCGTCCCAGGAGATCGCTGTCTCCGGGGGGCGCGCCAGCACCCCGTATGCAGCGGCGACAGCGGCCCACGCGGCCCGGTCAGGATTCCGGACCGCTTCGAGCGCGAGGTCCGCCAGCAGGTGTTTGAGCTCGACGTAGGACATCGGCGCGGGTCACGGGGCAGACAGACCGAAGGTGGCCAGCGTCTGCGCGAGGGTCTCAGGATCTGTCGTGGGCGGGGCGCAGGTGTTGCCGGCGCACACGTAGGCCTGGGGCCGGCCGGACCGTGTGAGCATCGCGCGCACAGGGCCCGGGAGCGGGAAGGAGGTGCTCCCGTCGGCGTGCAGCGTGACGATCTTATCCGGACGGAACGTTTGCAGCGCGGCCGCGTGCAGCGCAGATGTCGCGGGGTCTCCGGGCGGGCCGACTATGGTGACGTGCGCCGGCTCGTGCAGCAGGTCATCCAGTGCGGCCAGCAGCGTCGCCGCATACAACCCGTGCGGCGCGAGCGAGGGCGCAAAGCCCACCACCACCCGTTCGGCGAGTGTACGATAGCTGGCCTCCTCGAAGATCCGCGCAAGACGGAGCAGGACGAGCGCGGCGACCGCGTTGGGCGCCGGCGTCGGCGCGTCCTGCGCCGGCTTGTGCGGTGTGTCGAGTCCGGGCCCGGCCGCTGCGCGCGGGACGTCAAGGAACCCCTGCTCGTCCCAGAAGGTCCTGAGCGCGGCGTCCATGACCTCGCGCGACAGCGTCAGATATCGAACGCCCCCGGTGACCTCGAACGCGTCCAGCAGGGCCCGCGCCATCTGCACCTGGTCGTCCAGGAGCAGCGGTCCGCCGGCGGCACCGTTGAGCGCGTGAGCAAACCCGCGGTCAGGCTGATACCCTTCGGAGATGAACCGGTCCAGCGCGCGCAGGGCCAGAGTGCGGAATCTCTCGTCCCCCAATGCCGTGTGCGCGTGCAGGAACGCGGAGATCGCCATCCCGTTCCAGTTCGCGTAGACGGCGTCGTCTACATACGGCGCTTCCCGCCCCGCCCTCGCCGCAGCCAGTTTCTCGCGACCGCCGCTGAGGAGGCGGCGGACATCGGCCACCTCGTTGTGCAGAAGCACCGCGATGACATCCGGATCGCGGTCCACAAACAGCACGTGCCGGGTGGGGTCCGTGTGCATCTCGCCGCGGTCCCGAAGATGGTAGTGTTCGGCAAGCACCGCAAATTCATCTGAGGACAGGGCAGCCTTCGCCTCATCGATCGCCCAGGTGAAGTAGCCACCGTCATCAGCCGGGCTCACGTCGGCGTCCTGGCTGCCGTAGAATCCGCCCCGCGCCTGATCGTACAACACGGTCGCCATGAACGACGCGGTGTCCAGCGCGACCTCCTTGAAGTACGGCAGGGCCGTGGCCTGATACGCAAGGGCGTAGGCTGACAGCAGGCCCGCGTTGTCGTACAGCATCTTTTCAAAATGGGGTACGGTCCAGCGGGCATCGGTAGCGTAGCGGTGGAATCCGCCGCCTACCTGGTCGTGAATCCCGCCGCGCGCCATCTTCTCCAGCGTCCGCGTGACCATGGCCAGCAGGTCGCCGTCGCGGGTGCGGGCGTACCGCCGCAGCAGGAGCTCGACGGCGGACGGATGCGGGAACTTAGGCGCTCCGCCGAATCCGCCGTTCGTGGGGTCGAATGCCTTTCGGATGCTCTCGATGCCGGCGGCGAGATAGGAAGGGTCCGGGGTGCCGCCCCGCGCCTGCTCTTCGGCGGCGGCGAGCTGCTGGTGGAGTTGCCCTGCCGCGACCTCGGCTTCGCCGGTATTGTCTCGATAGTACTGGGCGACGCTCAGCAGCACGCGCGTAAAGCTGGGGCGGCCGAATGCGTCGGCCGGCGGAAAATATGTGCCGCCGAAGAAGACACGGCCCTCCGGGGTGAGGAATGCCGTGAGCGGCCACCCGCCCTGCCCGCTGATGGTGCTCACCGCGTGCTGGTAGCGGGCATCGAGGTCCGGCCGGGCGTCGCGATCGACCTTGATCGCGACGAAGTGCTCGTTGATGATCTTCGCGACCTGGGGGTCGTCGTAGCTCTCGTGGTCGAGCACATGGCACCAGTGGCACCACACAGCCCCGATGTCCAGCAGGATGGGCTTTCCCTCCTGCTTCGCGCGCGCGAAGGCCTCCTCCGACCAGGGGTGCCAGTCGACGGGCTGATGCGCGGCAGATCGTAAGTACGCGCTCTGTTCGCCGGCGAGACGATTCTCGGCCATAGGAGAGACTGCGAATTTCGGATTGCGAATTGCGGATTGGAATCGGACGTTCAATTCGCAATCGTCAATCCGCAATCCGAAATCGCTCCGTTACCAGTATATCAGCCGGAGGATTCCGCCTTCGCGCGCTGCTCGACGAAGTTCAAGCGGAGGTTTGCCAGCAGCGTGTCCAGATCGCGCCGTTCCTTCTCATCGACGCGGGGTTTCAGCTGGTCAATCAGCGCGGCGGCCGCGTCGATCGCCAGCCGCGCATCGTCCAGGTTGCGCTCCATTTTCTTGGTTGTAGGATGCGGCACCAGTCCAAGATTCTGCCACGCGCGGCCGGCCAGCACGCCGATCATCCACCGCAGGAGCTCCACGACGTTGGCCGGCTGGTCCGCCGCCTCGGCCTGCGTCTCGTCGCTCATGACGTCTGCGCCGCGGGCTTCGTGATCCCTTGCACCACGGCAACCACCGCGACCAGGCCCACCGCCAGCAGATCCAGGGCGGTCGCGGGGTAGATCAGCAGCACGCCCGCCGCCACCAGCGCGATCCGCTCCAGGAGCGTGGTCCTGCGGAGGAACCACCCGTTGATGCCGGCCGCCATCGACGCCAGGCCCACCATCGAAGTGACGAGCACCTTCGCCACCTCGGCGGCAGGGGCCCGCAGCAGCAGGCCCATGCCGTCTGGGTGCACGGTGAACATGAACGGGACGACGAACGCCGGCAGCGTGTACTTCCAGGCCATGAGCATCGTCTTGAAGGGGTTGCCGCCGGTCAGCGCGGCCGCGGCCATCGGCGAGAGGCCTACCGGCGGCGAGACTTCCGAGAGCACGGCGTAATAGAAGATGAACATGTGCGCGGCTAGCTCAGAGACCCCGAGCTTCGTCAGGGCGGGCGCCACGATCACGGCCGCGATGATGTAGGTTGCCGTGATCGGCAGCGCCAGTCCAAGCACCCAGAGCGCGATCCCGGAGTAGATCAGCGTGAGGATGAGGTTGCCGCCCGCCAGGCCCACGATGATATCGGACAGCTTGAGGCCCAGTCCGGTCAGATTCACCACACCCACGATGATGCCGGCCGCCGCGGTCGTGACCGCGATGTTAACGACCTGCCGGGAGCCGTTCGACAGCGCCGTGACGACCTTCGGCGGGGTCAGTGCCGTATCGCGGCGCAGGTAGCTGGCCAGCCATGCGATGACCGTGGCCCAAAAGACCGCGGCGATCGCCGTGAACCCATACACCATGAAAGCCGGGATGACGACCAGTGAGCTCAACAGGTACCAGTACCGGCGCACCAGCTCGCCCGGACGCTCGGTGGCAATCTCCACGAATCGCAGACCGAACCGCCGGGCATCCAGTTCGATCATCAGGAACACCGAGAGGTAGTACAGGGCCGTCGGGATGATCGCCATCACGAGGACTTGCAGGTAGGAAATCTTCAGGATTTCGGCGATCAGGAACGCCGCCGCGCCCAGGATAGGAGGGGAGATGACCGCCCCGATCCCGCCGGCCGATAGCAGCCCGCCGGCGGACTCGCGGTCGTAGCCGGCCTTCTGCAGGAGGGGATACGCGATCGCGCCGACGGTCACCGTCGTGGCCACTCCGCTCCCCGACGGCCCGCCCAGGAGGAAGGACGCCACCGTCACGGCCTGCCCGGCGCCGGTGCGCCGCCGGCCGGTCAGCGCAAACGCAAGATCGACAAAGAACTTCCCGGCCCCCGATTGCTCCAGGAACGAGCCGTAAATCGTAAACAGGATGATGAACGTGGACGAGACCGCGATCGGAACGCCGAAGATCCCCTCCAGGGTCATGTACAGCTGGCCCACCAGCCGTGCCAGGTCGTAGCCCCGGTGCGTCCACGGCGCCGGCAGCCACGGTCCCGCGAACGCATACAGCAGGAACGCGCCAACCACGATCAGCAGGGCCCGCCCGACCGCGCGGCGCGTCGCCTCCAGCACCAGCACGATGGTGAGGACGCCGAAGACCAGGTCCCACGTGTTGGGGATGACGGCGCGGTAGATAAACCCCTCAAAGTCGGTAAAGACATATCCCAGCGCGGCGAGGCTGGCCAGCGACAGAACGATGTCGGCGGGATGAATCCGCTGCGACGCGCGTTTCCATCCGGGGTAGATCAGGAAGGTCAGGAACAAGACAAACAGGAGGTGGATGACACGGTGGAGCTGGGTGACTACCGTGGCGGTGGTCGCCCACAGGTGATACAGCGACATGGCGACGAGCACGGCGGTAATGAACCGGCCCGCGGCGCCCGGAAGATGCCGGGTCTTGCCCTCGAAGGACTCGACGAGGGCTTCGAGCTCTTCTCGAGATTGCGGGAGATGCCCGGCCTGCGCGGTCATGGCCGGGTGATGTCGCCGACGGCGATCGTGAGCCGCGCGCCCTCTCCGGCCGTGTAGAGCGGGAGGTCCTGGCCGCCGACCCGGAGGTGGGGGCGGCCCGTGCGGCCGACGCGCAGGACGATCGTGCGGAACCGGCCCGCTGCGGGGGAGACGATGAACGTTCCGTCGCGCCGGTAGGGAGCGCTCAGACCGTTGTAGGCCAAGACGGCTTCGCTGGTGCTGCGGACGGCGGTCAAGGTGAGGCCGTCCGGCGTCAGGACGAACAGTTCTTCCGTGGGCGCGAGATAGATCGAGTTCACATACGCGAGCGCCACGACGGTCCCTGGCCGGGCGGGCAGCGCCCACAGCCGCAGCCCCTCGTCACCGGTTACAGTGACTTGGTACATTCGAGCGGGAGCCAGCACCAGGGCCCCCACGGCTGCCACCACGATCAGCCCGCGCACTCGCGTTGCCCCGAGCGTCAGAATCCCTGGATGTTGCGTTCCTTGAAGTACTTGACCGCCCCTGGATGGAACGGAACCGGCGACCGTCCGGCCACGCCGGTCACCGTGATGTTGGCCGCCTCTTTGTGCACCTGGGCCAGCTCCGCCCGGCGTTCGTAGATCAGTTTCGTGATCTGGTAGGCCAGATCTGCGCTGAAGTCCTGATGGACGACCACGAGGTTGGCAACGCCGACGGTCGCGGCGTTGGCCGCTGCGCCGGGATAGATTTCCTTCAGGATCACGGCGTTGAAGTACAGATTCCCATACGTCTTCTGCAGCTCAGGCAGGGTACCGTCAAGCGGGACGAGGCGGATGCGGAGGCCGGGGGTGGTGGCCAGATCGAGCACCGCGGCGGTGGGGAGACCGCCGCTCCAGAAGAACGCGTCGAGCTTGCGGTCCTTGATCGCGTCCACGGACTCCGCCACGCCCAGCCGTTCCTTCCGGATGTCGCGGTCCGGGTCGAGGCCGGCCGCCTGCAGGATCCGCAGCGCCGTCACCTCGGTCCCGCTGCCCGGCGAGCCGACGGAGACACGCTTGCCCTTCACGTCGGCGACGGTCGTAATTCCGGTGCCCTCGATCGTCACCAGGTGGTTGAAGTTGTTGTAGATGGGCGTGAGGGTGCGAATGGGTACGGGAGCCCCTCGGAACGAAGCCTCGCCTTTGAAGGCGTCGTAGGCGGTGTCGGCGAGCGTGAACGCGATGTCGGCCCGCTTGGCGCCGATCAGCCGCATGTTGTCGACGGACGCCGAGGTGACCTCCGCGGTCGCCTGCACGCCGGGGAGATACTTGGAGAGCAACTGGGCGAGCCCGCCGCCCAGCGGGAAGTAGACGCCGCCGGTGCCTCCGGTCACGATCGACAGCCGGACCGTGGGCGCGGACAGCGCCGGTGGAACCCACATCCAGGCCGCGACCGCAGCGGCCACGCACAGCGCGAGCCATCGCCGCACTCCTGGCGTCATCGTTCTCACTCCTCAGATGAATTTTGCGTTGAGCACAGGTGGGGATTCTGTCTGCGCGCAGACTTATCCTGGCCGGGCGTTGACCACCCTACCGCAACCGCGGGTCCAACGCTTCTCGCAGTCCGTCTCCGAGCAGATTCAGGGCCAGCACCGTGACGAAGATGGCCAGCCCCGGCCACACCGCCATCCACGGCGCCGTGCCGAGGTAGGCCTGCGCGATATTCAGCATCGATCCCCATGACGGCGTGGGCGGCTGGGTGCCCAGACCCAGGAAGGATAACGCCGCCTCGGCGGTAATCGCGACGGCGGTCGCCAGCGACGCCTGCACCAGGACCGGCGACAGGACGTTCGGCAGGATGTGGCTCCAGATGATCCGGCCGTCGCCGGCGCCCAGCGCTTTCGCCGCCTCGACGTAGTTCAGCTCGCGTTCACTCAGGACCTGACCGCGGGCGAGGCGGACGAAGCCGGGGGTGAAGACGATGCCGATGGCGATCATCGCCTTGTCCAGTCCGGCGCCCAGCACCGCCGCCAGCGCCAGGGCCAGCACCAGAAATGGGAACGACAGCAGCGCGTCGGTCAGGCGCATCAGGGTGTCATCCAACCGCCCGCCGTAGTATCCCGAGAGCAGGCCCACCGGCAGTCCGACCACGACCGCGATGCCCACGGAAATCACCCCGGCCAGCAGGGACGTGCGCGCGCCGAAGATGACGCGGCTCAGGACGTCCCGGCCGAGATCGTCCGTGCCCATCGGGTGCGCGACGCTGGGCGGCTGCAGCAGGTTGACGAAGTCGGGTTTGATCGGACTGGCGGGCGCCAGCCAGTGCGCAAACAGCGCCGTCAGGCAGATGCTGAGCACGACCCACAGCCCGGCCAGCGCCAGCCGGTTGCGCGCGTATTGGTGGAGGAAATAACCGGCCCCGGCGCGGCGCAGATCTCGCGTCCCACCCAGCGCCGCCGCGTGAGGGAGGAGGTTCGCCGAGAGACGCCGGTTCATTCGGTTCGCGCCCCCAGGCGGATCCGCGGATCCAGGACGGCATACGTGAGATCCACGGCGAGGTTTGTGGCGACCACCGCCAGCGCCGCGAACAGCACGACGCCCTGGACCATAGGGTAGTCGCGGGTGAGGATCGACTCGATCGTGAGCCGCCCCAGGCCCGGCACGGCGAAGATCGTTTCCGTGATGACGGCGCCGCCCAGCAGGCCGGACAGCTGCAATCCCATCACCGTGACCACCGGAATCATTGCGTTTTTCATCGCATGGCGGATCAGGACGACGACGTCGCCCAACCCTTTCGCGCGCGCGGTGCGGACGTAGTCGGTGCCCAGCACCTCCAGCATGCTGCTGCGCAGCAGGCGCATCACCAGCGCGGCCAGCGCCGTGCCCAAGACGATGGACGGCATGACCATCAGCTTGAGGTTGCGGATGGGGTCAATCCAGGGCTCGACGTAGCCGGACGGGGGAAGCAGCCGCAGGTTGACCGCCAGTAGGTAGATCATCATGATGCCCAGCCAGAAGTTGGGAATGGAGATGCCGGCGAGCGCGACCGTGGTAGCCGCATAGTCCACCGCGGTGCGCTGCTTCCACGCCGCGAGCACGCCGGCGGGGATGGCAATGAGCCACGCGACCAGCAGGGAGGTTACGGCCAGCTCGACGGTGACCGGTAGCTTCAGCAGGAGCGTGTCGAGGACCGGCCGCCGGTCGCGCACTGACCGCCCCAGGTCTCCCTGCGCCAGATGGCTCAACCATACTAGATAGCGGACGTGCAGGGGCCGGTCCAATCCCATGTCCCGCCTCAGCGCCTCCAGCGCTTCGTTGCTCGCTTCTTCGCCCAGCATGATGCGCGCGGGATCCCCCGGGATCAATGCGATCAGCGCGAAGACGATCAAACTGACGAAGAACAGCACGGGGACCGTAAGCAGGAGACGGCGGGCGAAGTACAGGCTCACGGGAGGACGTGGCGGGGGAGGGCGGACCGGCCCTCCCCCGCGCCCATTACGGGTTCAGCCAGGCGTGGCGGAACCGCATCATGCCGTCGGAGATGTGCACGAACCCCTGCAGCTTGGGGCCGAGCACCTTGTACTCCTTCGGCCACCACATGAACAGGTACGGGAGATCATCGTTGAGGATGTTCATGACGTCCGTGTACACGCGGCGCCGCTGGTCCGCGGTGGTGAGAATGCGCGCGGCGTCGAGCAGCGTCTCGACGTTTGGATTGGAGTACTTGCTGTTGTTGAGCGGGTTGCCGGTGTAGAAGAAGCCGTAAATGTTCCCATCCGGGTCCGGCCGGCCGCTCCATCCCAGGAGCGACGCCTCAAACCGCCCGGCGTCCAGCTGGCTGAGCAGGGCGCCGAACTCGACGATCTCCAGGTTGACCCGGATGCCTACTTCACCCGCCATCGACTGGATCACCTGGGCGACCTGCTGGGCTTCCCGCCCCGGCGTGATCTTCAGCGTGAAGGCAAACCCGCTGGGCTGGCCGCCTTCGCGGAGCTTCTGGCGTGCCAGATCGAGGTTGCGCTCGGGGATGCGGGCGTTCGCCGGGATCGCGTTGGTAAACATGCCGGGAGGGAACGGGCCATTGGCCGGCTCGACGGTATCCTGGAAGACGACGCGCACGAGGGTTTTGCGGTCGATGGCCGCATTGAGCGCCTGGCGGAGCGCCTTGTTGTTGAACGGCGGCCCGGCCACCATGATCCACATGCCCTGCCAGCCCAGGCCCGCGCGTTCCAGAAGGCGGATGCTGGAGTTGCCTTTCACCCGGGCCTGCTCGGTGGGCGGGATCTGGTCAATCACGTCGAGTTCGCCGGCCAGGAGGTTGGCGACGCGGGCGGTGCCGTCGGCAAACGGGCGATAGATGATACGGTCAATGTTGCCCGCGGTCCGGTCCCAGTGGCGGTCGAAGCGCTCCAAGACGATGCGGTCCTGCGGCCGCTTCTCCACGAATCGATACGGTCCGGCGCCCACGGGTTCGCGGGCGAGGTCTTTGCCCAGCCGCCGCGCCGCGGTCGGCGAGACCATCATCCCTGCGCGGTCGCTCAACACGGCGAGGAACGGACTGTACGGTTTCTCCAGGGCGATGCGCACGGTCGTATCGTCCACCGCGGTCACGCCGGTGACCAGGTTGACCTCGCCGAATCGCGCCGAACCGAACGTGCGGTCCAGCATCCGCTCGAAGTTGTATTTCACTGCCTCGGCATTGAACGGCGTCCCGTCGTGGAAGACGACGCCCCCGCGCAGCTTGAAGGTGTATGTGCGGCCGCCGTCGGCGATCTGCCAGGACGTGGCCAGCATCGGGACGATCTCAAGGTTCTGGTTGATGTCCACCAGTTTATCGTACAGGTTCTGAAAGACCTGGCGATCGACCGCGGCGGTGGATTGGTGGGGATCCAGGTTCGGCGGATCCGCATTGAGACCGACCCGCAGCGTACCGCCCCGACTGGGGGCTGCGGTGGAGAGAGAGACGGTCACCAGCACGACCATGCAGACCAACACGAACGCCCGCTTCATGCCATCCCTCCTTCAGTTTTCCGTCCGATTGTCCTGGGGGGTGAGGATTTGCAATAGAATTGGCTCCGCCGTCGTGCTCTCCTGCCCTGCCGGCTAGCGGACCGGGTGCTGCTTCACATGGGCCAGCCTGCCGCCCGCCACCAGGTAGATGCGCTCGCGCTGGCTGACGTCGACCCGGACCGTGAACGATGTGCCCTTCGTGATGTTTCGGACAGCGAGGGTCTTGGCTCCCTGAAGAATGCCTTCGCGGACGCCGGCGATCTCCAGCTCGTCGTCCTGGCTCACGCGGTCGTAGTCGGCGGGATCCGCGAAGAGCATCGGCACCAGGCCCCAGTTGATCAGGTTGGCGTGGTGGATGCGGGAAAACGACTTGGCCAGGACCGCGCGGAGACCAAGGTACATCGGGGCCAGCGCCGCGTGCTCGCGGGAAGACCCCTGCCCGTAGTTCTCCCCCCCGACGATGAACCCGCCTCCCCGCGCCTTGGCGCGCGCGCTGAACTGCGGATCCATGCGCGAGAACACAAACTCGGCGAGCTTGGGAATGTTTGAGCGGTATGCCACAATCTCCGAGCCGGCCGGCATGATGTGGTCGGTGCTGATGTCGTCGCCGACTTTGATGAGCACCGTCCCGCGCAAGGCGTCTTCCAGCGGTGGTTTCACCGGGGCAGGGCGGATGTTCTCGCCGCGATGCACCATGACCGCGGCGGCCTCGGCGTCGGTCGCCGGTGGAATCAGATTGGGGTTGTCCTGGCTCACCGCTTCCGGCAGGACCGGCGCGGGTGCGGCGATGCCGAGCTCTTTGCCGAGATCCCGCGGGTCGGTGATCACGCCCCGCAGTGCGGTCGCGGCAGCAGTCTCCGGGCTGGCCAGGTACACCTCGTCGTCGGACAGGCCGCTGCGGCCCTTGAAGTTGCGGTTGATCGCCCGCAGGCTCTTCGTGCCGGGCGCCGGCACGTGGCCGAAGCCGATGCACGCGCCGCAGGTCGGCTCAGCGACGTTCACGCCGGCGGCGATGAGGTCGGCGACGTACCCTTCGCGCGCCAGCACTTCCAGGTCGGTGCGGCTGCTGGGATGGATGAAGAAGTACAGATCGGGGTGCACCCGCCGCCCTTTGACGATCTTCGCGACCGCCTGCAGGTCGGTGTACGCGCCATTGGTGCAGGAGCCCACCATGACCTGTTCCACCTTCGTCCCAGCGACTTCGCGCACGGGTACGACGTTGTCCGGCAGGCTCGGCAGGGCCACGAGGGGTTCTACTTTCGACAGGTCGAGGTCGATCGTGTCGTCGTAGTCGGCGTCGCGATCGGGCAGCATCTCCCGCCAGTCCCGGCCGCGTCCCAGCCGGCGGAAGTAGTCCCGGGTGAGATCGTCGGAAGGAAAGATCGACGTCGTGGCGCCGAGTTCGTAGCTCATGTTGGTGATGGTGACCCGCTGCTGGCCGTTCAGCCCGCGCAGGCCGGGCCCCGTGAACTCGAAGATGCGGCCCTTGCCGCCGCGCACCGTCAGCCGCCTGAGCAGCTCGAGAATCACGTCCTTGGCCGTGCACCACGGCTGCAGGCTGCCGGTGAGGCGGACCGCCACGACGTGCGGCGCGGCGAAGTAGTAGGGCCCGCCGGCCATGGCGATGGCGACGTCCATCCCACCCGCGCCGATGGCAATCATCCCCACCCCGCCGCAGTGGGGAGTGTGGCTGTCTGCGCCCAGCACCGTCTCGCCCGGGACGGCGAAGTGCTCCAGGTGAATCTGGTGGCCGATGCCGGTGGCGGGCTTGCCGAACCAGATGCCGTACTTGCGGGACGCGGTCTGCAGGTAGAGATGGTCTTCCATGTTCTCAGGCTTGATGTGCAGCACGTTGTGGTCGGCGTAGCAGGCGGCCACCCGGCACCTCACCCGCGGAATGCCCATCGCCTCAAATTGCAAAAACGCCTGAGTGGCGGTGAGGTCCTGGGCCAGGACCTGGTCGATGCGGATGCCGATTTCTTCGCCGGGGGTCAGTGTGCCATCGACGAGGTGGGCCTGGAGAATCTTGCGCGTGAGATTTGTCCCCATCGTCCGCGCTCCTAAGAACAACTATACGTCTTCTCATCCAGATGTTGTCATCGCGAGCCCCGGAGGGGCGTGGCAATCTCCGGGTTCGAGGAGATTGCTTCGGCCCCTTGGCCTCGCAATGACAGGGGGCGCTAGCGTGTGACGGCGTTGCGCGCTGCCGTCAACCGTTCGTCGGTCACGTCGATCGGAATCGTGCAGCCCGCGGCGACGATGTGCTGCAGGCCGCCGGTCTGCGCCACGGCCTCTCCAACCTCACCGGCCACCTGATCCGGCGTGCCCGACGATAGCGCCCCCAGCTCGTTGATCCCACCGGCCAGGCAGCCGGAGAACCGGTGCCGCGCCTCCGCCAGCGTCGGCGCGGTGCGGCGGTCGTGCCAGTTGATGACGTCCACCGGGTAGTCGGTCAGTGCATCGAACATGATGTCCAACCCGTGCACGTGCAGGATCCGCAGCTCGGCGCCGGAGACCGCGTCGAGCACCCGCAGGTCATAGGGCCGGCCGAACTCCTCGTATGCTTCCACCGACAGGTGCTGGGTCGATGCCGCCGCGGTGGCGAAGAAGATGCCGTCCGCCCCCGCGGCCAGCGACTCCGCGGCGAACCGGGCGGTGACGTCGGTGATGGTCTCCAGGCCGCGGTGCAGGTCGTCCGGATTTTCCCGCAGGTAGCGCAGGGACGCTTCCGGGCCAGACAGCGTCCCCGCGATCGTGAGCGGGCTGAACACCGTTGAGAGGATCAGCACCTCCGGGAGCGCCTCGCGGATCAGCCGCAGGGCGTGCAGCTCGCGGCCGTAGACACCGGCCGTCACGTCGAGGGACTTCAAGCGGCTCCAGTCGGCCGCCTTCTTGATCGGCCGGTCGGTAAAGTGCCGTGTGCCTTCCCGGTTCGGTTTGAAGCCTCCGCGCAGTCCCCAGTCGTCCCCGTAGTATCCGCTGGCCGGGGTCACCTTGAGGAAGTCCCACTGCCAGCGCGCCTGGAACTCGACGTGCGCGCGGGCCATCGTCTCCGCCTTCTGGTCGTGTTGGGGAAAGTGGCGCCACAGCGCGATGGGGACCCGGTCCACGGGCTTGCCGGCAATGGCCGCGGCCACGCGCTCCCGGCCGGTCATGGGGCGACGCGCGTTCGCATGAATGCAATGATCTCACGGTCCACCAGGTCGTCCTCGCGCCAGCGTTCTTCGAAGTTTTCCATCGCGCAGAACCGGCGGAACGCATCCTTGGTGGCATCATCGTAGGTGGCGGTGATGGCGCCCATATAGTAGCCGAGCGCCCGGAGAAGTTCCTGGATCTCCTGCGCCACGTTGCCGGCGGCCCGCGTCAGCGCCCCGCTGGCCGTTGCACCGAAATACAGCCGGTGCAGCTCAAGCAACTTGCGTAGCTCGACGACCGGCGCCGGGTGATCGTCGACGCGCAGGTCGACGTAGCGGTCGAGGTAGCCGCCGTAACTCCCCTTGTCCTTTGCGACGTACAGCGCCGATGACTGCTGCCCCCGGCTGTCGCCTCCCTGCGTCTGACCGGCTTCCAGCGCGGTCACCAACCGCTCGGGCAGCGGGCCGGCCGACCGCTCGAACGTGTCGGCCATGGCCGCGATCACCGCGTCAGAGGCAAGGATGTTCCCCTGGCAGGCGTAGCCGGAGCCGGTGCGGTGGCCGGCCCAGCGGAAACACTCTCTGCCGGTCCACGCGGCCGAGGTCCCCGACCGGTCGACCACGCCCATCTGGCGGTGCTCGCGGTTCCCATCGGAATCCACGAGGTGGCGCATCACGTCGTCCGCGCGCCGCCCCTCGGCGAGCATCGAGAGCCCCGTGGGGCCGTAGCTGAGGTTGGCCCATGCCTGGGTTGCGATGGCGCCGGCACCGGCGCGCGCCCACGGGACAACGGCGCCGACCGCAAGAAACTTGCTGGCCACGGCCACGCCGAACTCTCCCGTCGCCGGGTCGGCGGCGACGATCGAGAACGTCGACGGAGCGAGGCGTGACATCTCCACCCTACGCGCGGATCAAGGCGTCCAACGACTTGGGGAATGCCGTCAGGCTCTCGCACCCGTCGTCGGTCACGACCACCGTATCGGAGTGGCGAAAGCCGCCGACGCCGTCCACGTAGATGCCCGGCTCCACCGACATCACCATGCCGGGCCGCAGCACGGTCTCGTCCTGCGGCGCGAAGAACGGCAGCTCGTGAATGTCGATGCCGATGCCGTGACCGGTACGGTGGGTGAAGGCGCGTCCGTAGCCGGCCTCCTCGATGACGCTGCGCGCGGCCCGGTCAACCTGCCGGCACGGTACTCCCGGGCGGATCGCCGCCATCGCGGCCTGCTGCGCGCGCGCCATGACCGCAAAGAGCCGGCGCTGGTGCTCGGTAGGCGGGCCGACGAACATCGTCCGCTCGTCTTCAGAGTGGTACCCATCGGTCACGCAGCCCGTGCCGTGGATGACCACGTCGCCCCGCTGCAGGCGCCGGCCCGACGGCATGGAGTGCGGCAGCACCGATTTCTCACCGGACACCGGCCGCGACCCGGCGGTGATGTGGCGGTCGGGATGGCGCGCGGCCGCCTCGAGCAGCATCGCCATATCCCCGCGGGCCATGATCTCGATCTCCGTCGTCCCCGGCGTGCTGGCCTCGACTTCGACCCGCATGCCGGTCTCCGCGAGCGACGCGCCGATGCGCACGAGGTCCAACTCCGCGCGGTCCTTGACCATCCGGCGGTGTTCGACGATGCCCTTCGTGGGCACCAGCGGCCCGGCCCAGGCCTCCGCGAGGTACCCGTGCCCGTCGACGGAAAACCCCCCGGACTCGAACCCCACGCGCCGGCCGCGGAGACCGGCCCCGCGCATCGCCTCGAGGCACAGGTCCACGGCCAGCTGCAGCGTGGACTTTCCCTGCAGCCCGCCCAGCCCCGCGTCCGAGTACGTGCGGATCGCGGGGATGCGAGCGGTGGCCCGCGCGTGCGCCTCTTCCAGCTCCGGGATGATCAACACGGGTGGGTCGGTGACCAGGACCAGCACCGGGCGCGAGTAAGTAATGGCGCGGAAGCCGGACACGTAGTACGTATTGGCGGGGGTGCTGACCAGTAGCGCATCAAGCCCCGCATCGTGAACGTCCGCTAGGACGGCGTCGAGGTGCATCTCGTCCCTAGGTCCGCAGGTCTTTCTTCATTTGATGCATGTACACGCGGAACCCCAGACGTTCCCAGAACGGGATCGCGTCGTTGTTGGCGGCAACTGTCAGTTCCACCAGGCCGACGCCCCGGCGGAGCAGCCACCGCAGGATCTCATCGACGAGCTGCCGGCCGATGCCGTGGCGGCGGTAGTCAGTCTTCACGAAGACGTCGTGAATGTACCCGCGGTAGCGCTGCTCGAAGAAGGGAGGCAGTGTCGTGATGCGGCCGACGGCATAGCCGATGACCTGCAGCCCTTCCCGGGCCACGACCGCAATCGCGTCCTCGCGGCTGATCAGCGTCCGGAGGTAGGCGCCATATTCGCGCGGCCACTGCGCAGACGGCGTAAACGCCGGGTCGAGCTCGGAGTGGAAATCCGCCAGTTCACCCCACACCGGGAGAATTTCCTTGATGTCTTTGATCGTGGCCCGGCGTATCTCGACAGTCATGGGGGGAATGGTATCTTTCATTCCGCTCTGCGGAACGCACTCCTGCGGTAGGGGGCGGGCGGCGTAGGGGCTCCGTCCCGTCTCGTTGAACGGCATGGGCATGCCCATCGTCGAGGTATCCGGCCTCGTCAAGCGCTACGGGGACGTCACCGCGGTCGATCACATCAATTTTGGGGTCGCCGCCGGCGAGGTCTTCGGCATCCTCGGGCCCAACGGCGCGGGGAAGACCACAACCCTGGAGATGCTCGAGGGACTGCGGCGCCCAGACGCCGGCGCGGCCGTGGTGGACGGGATCGACGTGCGGGAGAACCCACGCGAAGTCCGCGCGCGGATTGGGGTGCAGCTGCAGCAGGCCGGGTTCCTGGACCGCCTGACGGTGCTGGAAACGCTGCGCCTGTTCGCGTCGTTTCACCGGACCGCGCTGCCGCCGGATGCGATTCTGCGCCGGCTCCAGCTCGATGAGAAGCGCGGCGCGCGCGTGGAGACGCTGTCCGGCGGCCAGCAGCAGCGGCTGTCCATCGCCGTCGCCCTCATCAACGATCCGCGGATCGTGTTCCTGGACGAACCGACGACCGGGCTGGATCCGCAGGCCCGGCGTGCCCTCTGGGAGGTGATCGCCTCGTTCCGGAGGGAGGGCCGCACCGTCATCCTCACCACTCATTATATGGAAGAAGCGCAGCAGCTCTGTGATCGTGTGGCCATCATGGACCACGGAGAGATCGTCGCCGAGGACGCGCCGCGCGCGCTCATCCGTGCGCACACCCCTGGGACCACCGTGGCGGTGACCCTGGACGGCGGAGAGGTGCGGTTCGAGGCTCTGCCCGGGGTGCGCGCGGTCGAGCGATCGGACGGCGAGGTGGTGCTCTTCACATCCGACCCGCTGCAGACGGTGCATGCGCTGATGGAGCTCAAGGGGAGCGGGCAGGCCGTCCTGCATCAACTGCGCGTGGAGGAGGCAACACTGGAAGACGTCTTCCTGCACTTGACGGGCCGGAGGCTGCGCGAATGAATGGCTTCTGGACGACCGTCGCGATGGGATTCCGGATGTACCTGCGGGACCGTGGCGCCGTGTTCTGGGGGATGGCCTTCCCGATTATCTTGATGACCTTGATCGGCCTGGCGTTTGGCCGGAGCGACAGCCCGACGTTTTCTGTCGCCGTCATCGACCAGGGCGCCGCGCCGCTGGGGCGGGGCCTGCTGGCAGGGCTCAAGCAGGTGCCGGTCCTGCGGGTGGAGGAGGCGTACGACCTCGACGAGGCGATGGGCCGGCTCCGGGGAGGCCGCCTCACGCTGATCGTCGTGGTGCCCGGTGCCTCATCGGGCGACCCGCTGCGCGCATATTTTGATCAGGCGCGGATCGCCGAGTCGCAGACCGCGTTGGTCATCCTCGAGCGCTTTGTCGCCGAAGCGAATCTCCGCCTCGCCGGCGCGCCCGCGGCGCTCAGGCTGCAGCCCGCCGGCATCGCCGGCCGCCCGCAGCTGCGCTATTTCGATTTCCTTCTCCCGGGGATCCTCGCGATGACCGTGATGCAGACCGGGCTGTCCGGGGTCACCTGGGTCGTCGCGACCTACCGGCAGCGGCATGTGTTGAAGCGGATTCTGGCCACTCCGGCTCATCCCGCCGCGTTCCTGGGGGGCCTGGTCGGACGGTACACGCTCACCAGCCTCTTCCAGATGGCGGTCATCATGCTGGTCGCGGTCGCAGGATTCCACGCCAGGATTGTCGGCAGCCTGCCCGTCGTGGCGGCTCTCATTGTCGTGGGGACGCTGGTCTTCGTGGGGATGGGATTCGCCATCTCGACGGTGTCGGCGACGCCGGAGTCGAGCAATCTGCTCGGCAGCGCGATCAGTTTTCCGATGATGTTTCTGGCCGGGACCTTCTGGCCGCGCGACTTCATGCCCCAGGTGATCCAGCCGCTGATCGGTTTGCTGCCGCTCACCCCTCTCGTGGAAATGATGCGCGCGGTCTCCGCACGCGGGGAGTCCGTGACGGCGTATGGGTCCAGTCTGGCGTACCTGGCCGCGTGGGGAGCCGTCTCGTTTCTAGTGGCGGCCAAGCGTTTCAAGTGGGAATAGGCCTTTCCCCCAAGGATTTCCACATGTTCCGTCGAACTAGAGACGAAACTAGAATACGGGGGTGACGCACGTGAGGAAATTGGTCGCACTCGCAAGTGCCCTGACACTTGTCGTTGCGCTCTCCGCGCTCCCCGCACAGGCGCAAACGGTGGTCGACAGGACCGCCATCAGTTTGACGTATACGCCGTTAGGTCCAGGGGCGTCCGCGTTCACTGGGGCCGTGAGCTACGCCTTTGGTCCTTCGTGGGACTTGCTCGTGAGCTACACCTCCGTTTCAGGTGGTGCGACGACGTTTGCCGGCGGCGGGCGCTACCATCTGAGGGCTCCCAGCCGGGAGTTTGATCCATTCGTCAGCCTCCAGTTCTCGAGCCCGTCGGCTGGGACGAGCACGATCCTGGTGGGAGCCGGTCTCATCCAGACTCTGGCTCCCGGCCTGAAGGGGTACAGTACGTTGAACTACGATACGAATCTCCAGGTCATCGTGTGGGACGTCGGAGCGCAGTACCAGCTGTCGCGCCAGTTGTCCCTGGTCGGCGGCGTGAATACCGGCGTCGGGTATCTCGGCGTGGCCTTCCTCCTCGGGCGCTAGCCTGCGTGGAGCACGGTAGTCAGAACCCCGTCTCCGATCTGGAGGCGGGGTTCTCTATTGTAGAATGGTCGTCGTGAAGCCGCCTTCGGAGTTCGCAACCGCCGCGATCGATGCCGCGCTGCAGGCCGGAGCACTGCTGCGGGAGATGCTCGCTGATTCGCTGGAGTCCAAGGGCGTCGCGACCAAACGCAATCCCGCCGATCTGGTCACGCGCGCGGACCGCATGGCAGAAGAAATCATCACCAGCCTGGTCCGGCAGCGTTTTCCTGATCACGGCATCCTGGCCGAAGAAGGCACGGCGCGGGCCGGCGAGATGTACCGCTGGATCATCGACCCGATCGACGGCACGACGAACTTTGCCCACGGGCTGCCGCTCTTTGCCGTGTCGATCGCTGTGGAGCGGAAAGGGGAACTCGTTGCCGGAGTCATCTACCATCCCCCGATGGACGAGATGTTCGTCGCCGAGCGTGGATCTGGCGCTTTTGTCCGCCGCGGGGGACGTGAAGAACCGGTGAAGGTTTCCGACATCGCGACGGTCGCCGAGGCGGTGGTGGCGAGCGGGCTCCCGTACGAGATTCGCGAGAGCGGCCGCAACATTCCCGAAATCGAGCGGCTCATGCGGACGGCGATTGAAGTCCGCATTTTGGGCGCCGCCGCACTGCACCTGGCCTATGTTGCCGCCGGGCGCATCGCCGCGTTCTGGGAGCCGGGGCTGAATGCCTGGGACATTGCCGCCGGAGCCCTGCTCGTCCAGGAGGCAGGCGGCCGCATCACCGATATGCACGGCCGTCCGTTCCACGTGGACTGCCGTGACGTGCTGGCCACCAACGGCCGTGTCCACGATGAGATGTTACGGCTCTTGAAAGTGGTCTAGCGGGACGGTCAGACCTTCGAGCACGAACCGCTCGTATGCAGGCCGGCTCACCTTCGGATCCGCGCTGAACAGCTCAAGCACTGGCCAGATGTCTGCCACGGTCTGCCGGGCCTGGCTGTAGGGT
>JBIOWP010000136.1:0-19125 GCA_044868695.1 bacterium | reverse complement strand
GGAGCCGTCTTTCGAGGCGAGCGGATCGGCGCCCCTGTCGACTCCTCCGGCGAGGTCGTCTTCACCACCAGCATGACCGGGTACCAGGAGGTGATGAGCGACCCCTCCTACCGCGGGCAGATCGTTGTAATGGCGTATCCCCTCATCGGCAACTACGGCTTCAGCCGCGCCGCCTGGGAAGCGGCCGGGCCGCACGTGGCCGGGTTCGTGGTGAGCGGGGCGAGCACCGTCGCGTCGCATCACCTCTCGCGCGAAACGCTCCACACCTTCCTGGAGACGCAGGGTGTCCCGGGACTGACCGGGGTCGATACCCGGGCGCTCGTCCGGCACCTCCGCCTCCACGGGCTCAGGCGCGGCGTCATTGCGGAGACCGCCGGGCCCGAGGCCGTGGCGCGGGCCGCGGCCGTCCCGTCACTGTCGGAGCTGGATCTCGTGGGCCAGGTCTCCCGCGCGGTGCCTGAGGTGCTGCCGGGATTCGGTCCGCGCGTCGTCGTCATTGATTGCGGCGTGAAGGCGGGGATCGTCGATGCCCTGCGCACCAGGGGATGCGAGGTCGTCCTGGTGCCGCACACGACCACGGCGGAAGGTGTGCGGAGCTTCGAGCCCGACGGCGTGCTCCTCTCCAACGGTCCGGGCGATCCGGCACGGCTTGGAGAGGTCGTCCGCACCGTCCGCGCCCTGACGGACACCCACCCCCTGATGGGGGTGTGCCTGGGTCATCAGTTGCTCGCGCTGGCGTTCGGAGGGCGTACATACAAGATGAAGTTCGGCCACCGTGGGAGCAACCAGCCGGTTATCGAGCCGTCAAGCGGCCGGGTGGTCATCACCACTCAGAACCACGGATACGCGGTCGCGCCCGACCTCCCCGACCCGCTCGTGATCACCCACTCCAACCTGAACGATGGGACCGTGGAAGGGATCGCCCACCGTTCCCTGCCGGCCTTTTCCGTTCAGTTCCACCCCGAGGGACGCCCCGGCCCGGCCGACGCCGAGCTTCTGTACGACCAGTTCCTCGCCCGTGTCCGGCAGAGGAGTTCGCGTGCCCAGGCGCGCTGACATCCAGAAGGTCCTGGTGATTGGATCGGGTCCGATTATCATCGGCCAGGCCGCGGAGTTCGACTACTCCGGCACGCAGGCCTGCCGCGCCCTCAGCGAAAACGGCGTGAAGGTCGTGCTCGTGAACAGCAATCCTGCCACGATCATGACCGACGTCGAGGTTGCCGACCGCGTGTATGTCGAGCCCCTGACCCCGGAGTTCCTCGCGGCGGTCATCGAGGCGGAGCGGCCCGAGGGTCTGCTAGCCACGCTCGGCGGCCAGACCGGTCTGAATCTCGCGCGGGCGCTCGCGCAGCGCGGGGTGCTCGACCGTTTCGGCGTGGAGGTCCTGGGCACGCCGATGACCGCGATTGAGGATGCGGAGGACCGGGAGCGATTCCGCGCCGTGATGACGCGTCTCGGGCAGCCGGTGCTGGAGAGCCGTCCGGCGCATACGGTCCACGAGGCCACCGAGATCGCTGCCGCGATCGGGTATCCGGTGGTGGTGCGGCCGGCCTTCACGCTCGGGGGAACGGGTGGAGGCATCGCGCGGGACCGCCTGGAGCTGTCGGGGGTGGCCGCGCAGGGGCTCCTGGTCAGTCCCATCGGTCAAATCCTCGTGGAGCGGAGCGTCGCGGGATGGAAAGAGATTGAATACGAAGTGATGCGCGATTCAGCCGGGACGACGATCACCGTCTGCAACATGGAGAACGTGGACCCGATGGGCGTGCACACCGGCGACAGCATCGTGGTCGCGCCGTCCCAGACGCTTTCGGACGCGGACTACCAGCGCCTGCGGACCGCAGCCCTGCGGATCATCGGCGGGCTGGGGATCGCCGGCGGGTGCAACATTCAGTTTGCTCAGGATCCCCGCAGCGACGCGTATGTCGTGATCGAGGTCAATCCCCGGGTCTCGCGCTCTTCGGCGCTCGCCAGCAAGGCGACGGGCTACCCGATCGCCCGCGTGGCCGCCGAGATCGCGATCGGGCTCCGGCTGGACGAGATCCCCAACCGGGTGACGGGAGTGACCAGAGCGGCGTTCGAGCCGGCGCTGGATTATGTCGTGGTCAAGATTCCCCGCTGGCCTTTCGACAAGTTCCCCGGAGTGGACCGGCGGCTGGGGACGCAGATGAAGGCCACCGGCGAGGTCATGGCGGTCGGCCGTTCGTTTCCTGAGGCCTTGCTGAAGGCCGTGCGCTCGCTCGAGGTGCCCGCGAGGGGGCTGCACGTGGCGGAGGCGTCCGCCTGGAGCGACGGGGAGGTGGCGTCGCTGGTCGCCGAGCCGACCGACTACCGGCTGTTCGCGCTGGCCGAGGCGCTGCGGCGCGGCTGGCCGGTTGACGAGCTGGCGGCGCGCTCGGGCGTCGACCGGTTCTTCGTGGCGGAGATCGCCCGCATCGTCTCCTGCGAACGCCGCCTGGCGGACGGGAGCGCGACGCTGCGTGACGCGAAACGGCTGGGGTTCTCCGACAGCGCGGTGGCGTGGCTGACCGGTTCGGACGAGCGGGCCGTCCGCGCACAGCGGGCGGCGACCGGGCTCGCGCCCGTCTATAAGATCGTGGATACGTGCGCCGGTGAGTTTCCCGCGGCGACGCCGTACTACTACTCCACGTACCAGGACGACGATGAACGGCCGGTGTTTCGCCGGCCGCGCATCGTCGTGCTGGGAGCCGGTCCGATCCGGATCGGGCAGGGGATTGAGTTTGATTATTCCACCGTGCACGCGGTGAAGGCGCTGCGCGAGGCCGGCTACGAAGCGGTGATCATCAACAACAACCCTGAGACGGTGAGCACGGACTTCGACATCTCGGACCGCCTGTACTTCGAGCCGCTGACCGTGGAGGACGTACTGCATGTGGTGGCCCGGGAGCAGCCGGACGGCGTCCTGGTGCAGTTCGGCGGCCAGACCGCCCTCAATCTCGCGGAGCCGCTGGCAGACGCGGGCGTGCGGATCCTGGGGACCTCCGTGGCGTCTCTGGATGTGTCCGAGGACCGGAAGAAATTCTCCATGCTGCTCGCTGCCCTTGAGATCGACCGGCCGGAGGGCGGCGCCGTCTCCTCTCTGGACGCGTGTGACGTGCTGCTGGCCCGGATCGGCCTGCCGGTCGTCGTCCGCCCCTCCTATGTCCTGGGGGGGCGGGGGATGGAGATCGCCGACACCGCCGATCGCGTCCGCGCGTTTGTCGCCGACGCACTGGCCCGCGATCCTGTCCATCCCGTGTTGATCGACCGGTATGTCGATGGGCTGGAGATTGAAGTCGACGCGATCTCCGACGGGAGGTCGGTGCTCATCCCCGGCATCATGGAACACGTGGAGCGGGCGGGGGTGCATTCCGGCGACAGCATCGCCGTGTTTCCCGCGCAGAGGCTGCCGGAGGACGCGGCGCGCGCCGTCGTGGCGATCACCGCGCAGCTCGCGCGCGCGCTCGACGTCAGAGGATTCCTCAACATCCAGTTTGTCTTCGACGGCGAGCGCGTCCATACGCTGGAGGCGAATCTCCGGGCCAGCCGGACGGTTCCGTTTGTGAGCAAGGCCGTGGGGACGCCGCTGGTGCAGATCGCGACACGGGTGATGGCCGGCGATACGCTGGCCGATCTCGGGTTCATGGGCGTCCACCAGCTCCCGCCGCCGGCGCGGGTGGCCGTGAAAGCACCCGTCTTCTCCATGGAAAAGCTCTCGCGCGCGGAAGCCGCGGTGGGCCCGGAGATGAAATCGACCGGGGAAGTGATGGGTCTCGATGCCGACGCCACCGGCGCGCTGCGCAAGGCCCTGGTGGCGGCGGGATGGCAGTTCCGCGACCGCAGCATGCTCGTGTCGCTGGCCGACGGCCACAAAGCCGAGGCCGTGCCGATGCTGCGGGAGTGGGAGGCCGCGGGCTTCCGCATCGTCGCCACCCCGCATACCGCGGCCCTCCTGCGCGGGGCCGGGATCCGCGCCGACCAGGTGACGTCCGAGGACGCGCCCGAGGCGAGTGTCGGATGGGTGCTGAACACGCCGACGCGCGGGAGCGACGCGACCCGGGCCGGCTTCAAGCTCCGCCGGCGGGCGCTGGAGCGCCGGATCCCGTGCATCACCTCGCTCGACACCGCGGCCGCCATCCTGCGCGCGCTCATCCTGGCGGGCGAGCGCCCCCCCTCGGTCCTCCCGCTCTCCAACGCTCCGGCCAGCTAGGCGCCTCGCCCGCCGGGCCTCCCGATTGCATCTTTATTCACTTTGAAGTATTATTATTCGCACTGTGGCGATCACGGCCAGCATCGTCGGCGCATCCGGCTACGGGGGCGGCGAACTCGCCCGCCTGCTGCTGGGCCATCCGCAGGTCCGGCTCGTGCATCTCACCGCCGACAGGGCGCAGGGGGAGCCGATGGCCGGCCTGTCCCCCAACCTGCGCGATCTGACCGCGGCGGTGACGGAGCCGCTCAGCGCGGCCGCGGTGGCGTCCGACTCGGACGTGGTGTTCGTCGCGCTGCCCAACGGACAGGCGATGACGCTGGTCCCGGCGCTGGTGGAGCGCGCGCGTGTGGTGGACCTGGGCGCCGACTTTCGCTTCAAAGACCCCCGCGTGTATGAACAGTGGTACGGGACGCCGCACGCCTGTCCGGAGCTGCTCGAGGGAGCCGCGTACGGATTGACGGAATTTCACCGCGGCGCCGTCCGCGCCGCGCGGATCGTGGGGAACCCGGGCTGTTATCCCACGGCTGCGCTGCTGGCCATCGCGCCGCTGCTGCGGTCCCGCGCCGTCAGCCCGTCCGGCATCATCATTGACGCGAAGTCGGGTGTGTCGGGGGCCGGGCGTGGAGTGTCGCTGGGGACCCACTTTTCCGAAGTGAACGAGAACGTCATCCCCTACAACGTAGCCGGGCACCGGCATACCCCGGAAGTCGAGCAGGAACTTGCGGGCGTGCTGGGCCGCGATGCCGTGGTCAGCTTTACGCCGCATCTCATTCCGATGACGCGCGGGATTCTCGTGACCGCCTACCTGCGCCTCGTGGGTTCGCTCACGACCGCGGAGGCGACGGCGATGATCTCCGAGGCCTATGCCGGCGAACCGTTCATCCGCGTGCTGGACGAGGTGCTGCCCCAAACGAAAGCCACGAGCGGTTCCAACTTCTGCGATCTCGCGGTGCGGGTCGATTCCCGCGCGGGGATCGTAATCGCGATGGCGGCGCTTGACAACCTGGTCAAAGGCGCGAGCGGACAGGCCGTCCAGAACATGAACGTCATGTTTGGGTTTCCGGAGGACATGGGGCTGCGCGCCCCGGGGGTGTATCCGTGATCAAGGTCGTGGGAGCGGGCGGAGTCCGGATGATCGAAGGCACCGTGACGTCCCCAGGGGGCTTCCGGGCCGCCGGCGTTCACGCGGGTATCAAAGCGTCCAAGAAGGATCTCGCGCTGCTGACCTCCGATCGTCTGGCCAGCTCGGCGGGCGTCTTCACGACCAACGCGGTGAAGGCTGCGCCGGTGATCGTCAGCCAGGAAAAGATCCAGTCCGGGGCGGCCAAGGCGGTCGTCATCAACAGCGGAAACGCGAACGCCTGCACGGGCCCGCGGGGCATCGCCGACGCGCGGGAAATGGCGGCGCTCGTGGCCGCGTCGCTGGGCATCTCGGATGACTTTGTCCTAGTGGCGAGCACGGGGGTGATCGGCGTGCCGCTGCCGATGGCGGCGATCCGCGGGGGCATCCCCCGGGCGGCCGGCGCGCTCAGTCCGGCCGGCGGGGGAGACGCCGCCGAGGCCATTTTGACAACTGACGCCTCCGCGAAAACCGCGGCGGCCCAGGTGGAGATCGACGGGGCGGTGGTGACGGTCGGCGGCATGGCCAAGGGAGCCGGGATGATTCATCCCAACATGGCCACTACGCTGTGCGTGCTCACGACGGACGCCGCCGTGCCGGCGCACCGGCTGGCCCGCGCCCTGCGCGCTGCCGTCGACCGCTCATTCAACAGCATCTCGGTCGACGGGGACACGAGCACGAACGACACGGTGTTCTGCCTGGCGAACGGCGCGGCCGGCGCGCCGCCGCTGCTGGACGACGGTGCGTCGTTTGCGCGGTTCCAGGCTGCCCTGACCGGCGTAGCGTCGGCTCTGGCGCGCATGGTCGTGGGCGATGGGGAAGGCGCCTCACGCGTGGCCACGCTCATCGTGCGCGGCGCGCGCACCGCCGCGGACGCGAGGCGTGCCGCGGGGGCGGTGATGACCTCCCCGCTCGTCAAGACCGCGCTGCACGGGGCCGAACCCAACTGGGGCCGCGTCGCGGCGGCGGTGGGGCGCTCCGGGGCCGAGGTGGATCCGGACGCGCTGGACATCTGGATCGGAGGGCACCGGATCGTCGGGGGCGGCACGGCGCTCTCCACCGACCTGTCGGTGGTGGCGGCCGCCATGAGAGAGCCGGAAGTGGAGATCATCGTCGATCTGCACCTGGGCGATGGGACGTTCACGGGGTGGTTTTCCGATCTCAACGAAAACTACGTTCGAGTCAACGCGGGCTACCTGACATGACAGACGGGCCCCGGGCACCGGGCCCCGGCCTCACGCACGGTAGTTCGGAGCCCGGAGCCCGAGGCCCGGATCCCGAAAGTGCGATGCCACAACTGATCGCGCATTCGACTGCAAGTGTGGGCGAGTCGCTGGCGCAGGCGCTGCGGTACGTGAACGCCTGGAAGTCGAAGACGGTCGTGGTGAAGTACGGCGGCAGCGTCATGCCTCCGGCCGGCCTCTCCCCCGACGGCGCGGCGGACGGCGATGCGCTGATCGAAGACCTGGTGCTGCTCAAGGGCGCGGGGGTGGAGCCGGTCCTGGTGCACGGCGGCGGCCCGGAGATTACCCGGATGCTGGAGCGGCTCGGCCGGCCCAGCCGGTTTGTCAACGGACTCCGGGTGACCGATGAGGCGACGGTGGAGGTCGTGGAAATGGTCCTGGCCGGACGTGTTAACAAGGTCCTGGTGTCGAGGATCGCGACGGCCGGCGGGTCCGCGGTGGGGATCAGCGGAAAGGACGGAAACGTATTTCAGGCGCGGAAGATGGCAGCCGCCGAGGATCTTGGGCAGGTGGGCGAGATCACGGCCGTGGACACGACACTGGTGCGGTTGTTGTCATCCAATGGATTCATGCCGGTCATCGCGTCGGTGGGGATCGGCGCCGGCGGGCGCACCTATAACCTCAACGCCGACCACGCCGCCGGCGCCCTGGCGGCGGCGCTGGGTGCCAGCAAATTCATCCTGGTCACCGACGTTCCGGGGGTGCGCTCGAGTGGCGGCGGCAGCGTGATGTCGACGCTGCGCGCGGAAGATGCCCGGCACCTCATCCGGGACGGTGTCGTGTCGCGCGGGATGATTCCAAAGATCGAAGCCTGTCTGGCCGCACTGTCCGCGGGCGTCCCGACCGCGCACATTATCGGCAGCGCTCAACCGCATGCCCTCCTTGTCGAGCTGTTCACGGAAGAGGGTGTGGGGACGATGATTACGCCCTGAACCCAATTGCGGGAGCAGGGAGTAGGGAGCAGGGAGAGATAAGGGTACTAATCCCTAATCCCGGATCCCTAATCCCGAAGTTTGAGGGTGTGGAGGGAGTACGGCATGGAAACAGAGCGGGTGGCTGAGCTCAGTAACGCGTACCTGATGCGCACATACCGGCGCGCGCCGGTGGCGTTCATCTCAGGGCAGGGCGCGCGGCTCACGGACGCGGAGGGCAAGACCTATCTGGACTTCGTCGCGGGAATTGCGGTGACCGCGCTGGGGCACAATCACCCGGCGCTGACGGCGGCCATCCGCGCGCAGGCGTCCCGCCTCCTGCACGTCAGCAACCTCTATCACATCCCGCAGCAGGCCGAACTGGCGCGGTGGCTGGTGGAACACTCCGCGTTCGAGCGCGCCTTCTTCTGCAACAGCGGGGCCGAGGCCAACGAGGCAGCCATCAAACTCGCCCGCAAGTTCGGGAAGACGCGCGGGGCGGGCCGGTTTGAGATCATTGTGGCCGAGCACTCGTTCCATGGACGCACGATGGGGACGCTGGCCGCTACCGCCCAGCCGAAATACCAGCGGGGGTTCGAGCCGCTGCCGCCTGGCTTCGTGCCGGTGCCGTTCAACGACCTCGAGGCCCTCACCCGGGCGGCCGGGGCGGCGACGTGTGCGGTCATGATCGAACCGGTGCAGGGAGAAGGGGGGATCCACGTCGCATCGGCGGACTATCTCCGCGGCGTGAGGCGGCTGTGCGATGAGCGGGGTCTCTTGCTGATCTTCGACGAGGTCCAGACCGGCATCGGACGCACCGGAAAGTTGTTCGCGTACGAGCATGCCGGCGTGGTGCCGGACGTCATCGCGCTCGCCAAGGGGCTTGGAGGCGGCGTCCCCATCGGCGCGATGCTGGCCAGGGGCGGCGCGGCGGCCACGTTCTCGCCGGGGGACCACGGCTCGACGTTTGGGGGCAATCCGCTGGCGTGCGCGGCCGCGCTGGCGGTGCTGACGACCATCGAGGCGGACGGCCTGGTCGAGCACGCGGCGAGCGTGGGCCACTATCTGTTCGGGCGCCTGCAGGCGCTGGGACGAGCGCACCGTGTGATCACAGACGTCCGCGGGATCGGGCTCATGGCGGCGGTCGAACTCTCTGTGGACGCGGCGGCGGTCGTGGATGCCTGCCGGGACCGCGGTCTCCTGGTCAATGCCGTGAAGCCCAATACGCTCCGTCTTGTCCCGCCGCTCATCATTACGCCGGCCGACGTGGACGAAGCGAGTGAAATTCTCGACGCGGCGCTCGTGGCGGTCCCGCAACCCGCAGGAGTGTGAGGAGGTCCGGTATGCCGACCCCCAAGAAGGTGGTCCTTGCGTACAGCGGCGGGTTGGATACGTCGATCATCATCCCGTGGCTGAAGGAGACCTACGGCTGCGCGGTGATCGCCGTCGTGGTCGATGTGGGCCAGGCGGAGGACGTGCCCGCCATCCGGCAGAAGGCCCTGGCCAGCGGCGCGGATGCCGCCCACGTCGTTGACGTGAAGCGGGAATTTGCGACCGAGTATCTCTTCCCCGCCCTGCGGGCCAACGCGGTCTATGAAGGGCAGTATCTGCTGGGGACCGCGCTGGCGAGGCCGCTGATTGCCAGGGTCCAGGTCGAGGTGGCGCTCGCCGAGGGCGCCGATGCCCTGGCGCACGGCTGCACGGGGAAGGGGAACGACCAGGTCCGTTTCGAACTCGCGTACCAGGCGCTGGCGCCCGAGCTGCGGATCATCGCGCCGTGGCGGGAGTGGAGTCTGCGCTCCCGCGACGACGAGATCGCGTACGCCGCCGCCCATGGGATCCCTGTGCCGGCGACGAGGACGAAGCCCTACAGCGTCGACCAGAATTTGTGGCACCGCAGCGCCGAGGCTGGTGTGCTGGAGGACCCCTGGCAGGAACCGCCTGATGATGTGTTCGCGCTGACCACCGCCCCGGCCCAGGCACCAGAAGAGCCGGCCTATGTGGAGATTTCGTTCGAGCAGGGGAGGCCGGTGGGGCTGGACGGCGCGGGGTGCGACCCCGTGGGGCTGATCCAGACACTGAACCGCGTGGGAGGCGCGCACGGCGTCGGGCGCGTGGACATGGTGGAGAACCGCCTGGTGGGGATCAAGGTGCGGGGCGTCTATGAAACTCCCGGCGGGACGATTCTCTCTGCCGCGCATCGCGACCTCGAGACGGTGACGGTGGACCGTGACACGCAGCACTACGCCGCGTTGATCGCGCCGCGCTATGCGGAACTCGTCTATTACGGCCAGTGGTACTCGCCCCTGCGGCAGGCGTTCGATGCGTTCGTGGACGTCGCCCAGCGCACCGTGACCGGTGCGGTGCGGGTCAAGCTGTTCAAGGGCACATGCGCGGTCGTGGGCCGCGCCTCACCGCACGGGCTATACCGGCAGGACCTGGCCACCTTCGGCGAAGATGCCGTCTATAATCAGAGGGATGCCGAGGGATTTGTCCACCTTTGGGGGCTGCCCACGCGGGTGTTCGCCCAGGTCAACCCGCAGCACATCCGGCGGGGGCTCCGGCATCCGGTCACGTAACCTCACGTCCACCCTCTGATGCCCGGCCGGGATGCGCCGCACAAGATGTGGGGCGGCCGATTCCAGGAGGCGCTGCACGCCGGCCTCCTGGAATTCACTTCTTCCTTTGACAGCGACCGCCGGCTCCTTCGCTGGGATGTCCTCGCCAGCATCGCCCATGCGCAGATGCTGGGCGCCACCGGCATCATCCCCGTCTCCGACGCCGCGGCCATCGCCGACGGCCTGCGGGTGATCCTGGCCGACGTGGAGGCCGGCCGGCTCCGCCCCAAGGCGGTGTACGAGGACGTCCACTCCTTTGTTGAGGCAACCCTCTACCGGCGCATCGGCCCGGCCGCCGGCCGCCTGCACACCGCGCGCAGCCGGAATGATCAGGTGGCGACTACGTTCCGCCTGTACGTGAAGGAACAGATCGTGGAGCTCACAACGCAGATCGTCGCGTTGATGGAAGCGACCGTCACCCGGGCCGCGGGCACGATGGAGATCATCCTGCCGGGGTTCACGCACCTGCAGCATGCGCAGCCCGTGCGGCTTGCCCACCACCTGCTGGCCTACGTCTGGATGCTGGACCGGGACGCGGACCGGCTGATGGACACCTACCGCCGCACCGATGTCCTGCCGCTGGGATCGGGAGCCATCGCCGGAGTGTCCTATCCCGTGGACCGCCAGCGCGTAGCCGCGGCCCTGGGGTTCGCGCGGGTGACCGACAATAGCATCGACGCAACCGGAGACCGGGATTTCGCCGTGGAGGTGACCGCATCCGCCGCGCTGTTGATGGTTCACCTCTCGCGGTGGAGCGATGAGCTGGTGCTCTGGGCCAGCGACGAGTTCGGGTTTGTGTCTCTGGCCGACGCGGTGGCGACCGGCAGCAGTTTGATGCCCCAGAAGAAAAACCCCGATCCGGCGGAGCTGATTCGCGGCCGCGCGGGCCGCGCGGTCGGCGCGGTCACCGCGATGCTGTCGGTGCTCAAGGGGCTGCCGGCCGGATATCACCGCGATCTCCAGGAAGACAAAGAGATTGTCTTTGACGCGCTGGATCTGGCGCTGGCGTCGGTGCGCGCGATGCTCACGTTCCTGGGCGGCGTGGAGTTCTCGGCGGCGCGCATGGAAGAGGCGACGCGGCGCGGGCTGCTGACGGCCACTGAGGTTGCCGACTATCTCACGCGCAAGGGGATGCCGTTCCGGGAGGCCCATGAGACCGCGGGGCGTGTCGTGCAGGAGGCCGTGGCGGCCGGAGTCCAGTTGTGGGACCTGCCGCTCGAGACGTACCGCCGGATCACCCCCTTGTTCGATCGCGACATTCGGGACCTCGTCCGGCCGGCTGCCGCGGTGGAGGCCAAGCGCGCGCCCGGAGGAACGGCGAAGGCGGCGGTGGAAGCCCAGCTCGACGGTGCGCGTCTGCGGATCGAGACGCTCCGCGCGTGGCTGGGCGAGGCCGCAGCCAGCCTGCGCGTGCCGGCCGGGCTTCTGGAACGGTGACCTTGGATGGCCAAGGACGGGACGGCCGACCGCACACGCAAGATCAGGCAACTCATTGCGCAGGAACTGATCGAGACCCAGGCCGGTCTGGTGGCGGAATTGCGGCGGCGCGGGGTCCGCGTGACCCAGGCCACGGTCAGCCGGGACATCAAGCGGCTCGGTCTGGTGAAGGTTCCGTCTCCCCACGGCCGCTCCCGCTACGCGCCGCCGGGTGCCGCCGCGGAGCCGTCCCCCGGTGCCGCGCAGCGCCTCCACGGGGCGTTCACGGAATACGTGACCGCCGTCGAATCCGCCGTGGACCTCATCCTGGTCAAGACGGATCCGGGCGGGGCCCAGCCGGTGGCGCAGGCGATCGACGACATGCGCTGGCCGGACGTCGCCGGCACCGTGGCCGGCGAGGATACGATCATCCTCGTCCCGCGTTCGCGCCGCGCCGTGCCGGCGGTGCGGCACCGCCTCCAGCAGCTGTTGCGAGGGTGATGCAGCGCCTGTGGCGGATTCCGCTATAATGGGAACGATGTGGCCCCGGTTGATTCGCCTGTGGACCGGTGCGCAGGCGCCATCGCGGAAGGCCGCGATCGGAGCTGCGACGTTCGCTGCGCTCATGCTGGTCACCGGCGCGCCATATCTGCCGGCCCGCCTGCAGATGCGCGAAGGGGTGAGCCCCCGCGATGTTGCCGCCCCGCGCACGATAGAATTCGTCGACCGCCAGCGCACCGACGCGCTGCGCCGCGAAGCCGCGGACAGCATCCAGCCGGTCTTCCGCCAGGTGGCTGCAGACACCGCGGAGGCGCAGGAGGCGGTGGCGCGCGCATTTGCGGCCATCGACCGCGCGCGGGCGGCCGGCGGTCCGTACGCGGAACGCGCCGCGCTGCTGCGGCGCGAATCGCCGTTTCCTCTTGATGGTCCGGCAGTCCTTGCCGCGCTGAGCATCGATGCCGCGGGGCTCGTGGTGGCCCGCGCCACCGCCGAACAGGTCACCGCCAGGATGATGGGCGAGGGCATCCGGCCCGACGACCTCCCGCGCGCGCTGGCGGAGGCGCGCGTGGCCATCGGTTCGCTGCCGGTGGCCGGCCGCACCATGACGCTGGTGAGCGCCGTGGTGCTCGGCGCGCTGCGTCCCAACCTCGCCGTGGACACAGGCGCGACAGATGTGCTGCGCCGCCGCGCGATGGAAGACGTGAAGCCGATTACGACCCGCATCCTCCGCGGGGAAGTCATCGTCCGCCGGGGCGAAGTCATTACCGGAGCCCACGTGCAAAAACTTGCCGAGCTGGGTCTCGTGCGGGCGCCGTTCTCCTGGCAGCGCCCCCTCGGGGTCGCCCTGGTGGTGCTGATGCTGCTCGCCGTGAGCGCCGCGTACATGCGCCAGTATGAGCCGGCGACCTGGAGGCAGGACCGGTTGCTACTGGCGTGGAGCCTGGCCGTGATCCTGACTGCGGGGATGGCGCGGTCGCTGATCGCGCGGGTGAACCCGTACACCATTCCCCTCGCCGCCGGCGCCGTCCTGATCGCGGTGCTGGTCCGTCCCCGGCTGGCGCTGTTCACGGCGGCGGTCATCGCCCTCCTCGTCGCGACCGTGGCCGGCGGCAGCGCGCGGCTGGGCCTGGTGACCTTTGTCGGATCGACCGTCGGCGTCTACGCGATCAAGCGGATCAATCACCGGACAGACCTGATGGTGGCCGGCGCATGGGTCGGCGCGGTCAACGCCGTGATGGTGACGGCGGTGAACATTCTGGACCAGCTGTCGTGGTACCCGGACATGGCCGCGGACGCCCTCTCCGGTCTGGCCAACGGTATCATCGTGGGCATCATCGCCATCGGAATGCTCCCGTACCTGGAGCAGTTGTTCGGGCTGGTGACGCCGATCAAGCTGCTCGAGCTCAGCAACCCCAACCACCCGCTGCTCCGCCGTCTTCAGGTCGAGGCCCCCGGGACACACCATCACAGCATTCTCGTCGCCAACCTGGCCGAGGCGGCGGCCGAGGCGATCGGGGCGGACAGCCTGCTGGTCCGCGTCGGAGCCTACTACCACGATGTCGGAAAGATCCGCCGGCCGGTATTTTTTGTCGAGAATCAGGTCGGCGTGGAGAACCCTCACGACAAGATGACCCCGAGCCTGTCCGCCTTGACAGTGATCTCACACGTGCGGGATGGACTGGACTACGCGCGGGAGCATGGGTTGCCGCAGGCGGTCGCCGATTTCATCCCCCAGCACCACGGGACGAATCTGGTCGCGTACTTCTATCACCAGGCGCTGCAGCGGGGCGATGCGGTGAACGAGGATGGATTCCGCTATGACGGACCCAAGCCGCAAAGCAAGGAGACCGCCATCGTCATGGTGGCCGACGCCGCCGAGGGCGCGACCCGGGCGCTGCCGCGCCCCACACCGGATCGCATTGAGCAGACCGTGCGGCGGATCATTCGAGAAAAGCTTGACGATGGCCAGCTCAACGAGTCTGACCTGACCTTCCGCGACCTGGACGTTGTTGCCAGGACGTTCACCCGCCTGCTGGCGACGATGTTCCACCCGCGCGTGGAATACCCGGAGCTGGAGCGCGACCTTCGCGCCGGCCAGCGGGACCGGGCCCCAGCCCGCTGATCCTACGCATGTCACCATGCAGGTGAACGTGACGTCACACGTGCCTCGCCCGGGGATTGGCGCGCGCCCGCTCGCGCGGGCCGTCGCGTACGCCCTGCGGGCGCAGCGGTGCGCCGACCGCACCGAGGTCAGCATCGCGCTGGTCTCCGACGCGGCGATCCGGCGGCTGAACCGGAGGTTCTTACGTCGTGACCGGCCGACCGACGTGCTGTCATTTTCGTTCAAAAGGTCGGACGACAGAAAGCGCAGGAGGGGGATCCTGGATCCTGGATCCCGGATCCTGGATCACAGCGTGGAGGGGTACCTCGGCGACGTGGCAGTCTCCGTGGATCGAGCGCGCGTCCAGGCGCGCGAAGCCCGCCACGCCATCCGCACGGAGATCGTGTTGCTGGCGGTGCACGGAGTCTTGCACCTTCTGGGGTATGACGACCGCGAGCCCGCCGATGCGGCCAGGATGGCCAGGCGGCAGCGGACGCTGACCTCGGGAGCCGGATTCGAGGTCGCCGGATGACCCCTCCGTCCACCCGGAGATCGCTGGGGCAGGCGTTTGCCTACGCCCGCGACGGCCTGCGCCACGCGGCGCGGACCCAGCGCGCGTTCCGGATCCAGCTGGTGCTGGCCGCCGGCATCGGGGGAGTGCTGGTGTGGCTGCATCCCCCGCCGCCGCACATCGCCGGCGTCGTGCTGGCCATGACCATCGTGCTGGTGGCCGAGCTGTTCAATACCGCGGTGGAGATTGTCATCGACCTCCTGGTTGAGCGCAACCGCCACCAGCTGGCCAAGGCGGCCAAAGACGTCGCGGCTGGGGCGGTCGTGGTGGCGTCCGTGGGGGCCGCCCTCGTCGGCACCCTGCTGTTGGGGCCGGCGCTGGGAGAGGCGATGGGTCTGGACGCCGCTGCGGCGGGCCGGATCGCGCGGCTGGCCGCGTTCGCGGTGGGGCTTGCCGGAGTGGCGGTCCTGGTCCGTTTCGGCCGCCGGGCCGCATCAGGCGGGGTCCGTTCAGAGCCTCCTGCGCAGGGATAACAGAGGAGGCGGTCGCGAAGCGTCGTACTCTCCAGGCACCGACAAATCACTAGGGGGTGGGGATGGTGCGCAGAGTCGTCGCCTACGCGCTAGCGGTTGCGCTGACGGTTGCCACGGTCTCGTACACGGTAGTCGGCCAGCCGCGCAGCCGCGTAGATACGGTGCGCGCGCGCGGTAAGCTGATCTGCGGCGTATCGGGAACCACGCCGGGCTTCTCGTTCCCCGATCCGGTGTCCGGCCGGATGGTGGGGTTCGATGCTGATTTCTGCTGGGCCGTCGCTTCGTTCCTCGACGTGCCCGACATCGAGTTTGTGAATCTGACGTCGGCCAGCCGCATCCCCGCCGTCATCTCCGGCTCGGTTGATGTGGTGTTCAGGACGACCACGCAGACGGTGTCGCGCGATGATCAAGTGGACTTCGGACCGGTGACGTTCTACGACGGCCAGCGCCTGCTGGTCCGCGCGAGCTCCCGCATCGGCGGGCTGGACGATCTCAACGGCGCGCGCATCTGCGTCCACACCGGGACGACCAGCGAGCGCAACGTGACCGATCAGCTGCGCCAGCGCAACTTCCGGTTCCAGCTGGTGACCTTCGCCGAGGCGAAGCAGGCGTTTGACGGCATGGCGGCCGGCCGGTGCGATGTGTTCACGACCGACGCCAGCCAGTTGACGGCCTTTGCGTCGACGGCACCCAACCCGGCGGAGTTCAAGATCGTCGGCAGGGAGTTCAGCGACGAGCCGCTGGCGCCCATCTACCAGGAAAACGATTCCAAGTGGGCCGACGTGGTCAACTACACGGTGTGGGGCATGATCCTGGCCGAGGAGCTCGGAATCAACCAGCTCGTCGTCCGCGACGCCGGACGGCTGGCGGAGATCACCGGGAAGGATCCCGCGGCGAAGAATCTGGTCGAGTTGAAGGGCGGCGCTATTCAGCGTGTGCTCCGGCTGGTCGGCAACTACGGGGAGGTCTACGACCGGTACTTCGGGCCGCGGCAGAAGACGGCCATCACCCGCCCGGGAACCCGCAACGATCTTGCGATGCGAGGCGGGGCGATGACGAGCCGGCCGTTTAGATAGCTTCGATAGTGAAAGCCCGGAGGTTCGATACGTGGCGGGCGCCGGAGACATCCGGAGCCCGCCACGCGCTAGAGGTCGTCGGGTGATCGGACAGGGTCAGGCCGCGCCCCCGTTCTGGAGAGATACGCGCATCCAGGCCATCATCGCGCAGCTGGTGGCCGTCGCGCTCGTGGCTGCGGCGCTGGTCGGTGCCACGGCGGCCCTGCGGCGCAGCTTCGTCCGGCAGAACATCAGGCTGGACTGGAGTGTGTTCTTCCAGCCGGCCGGGTTCGAGCTCAGCGCGCTCGAGTGGACTGTCGATCTGGAGACGCTCCGGTTCAAGCGCTACGAGCCCACGGACAGCAACGCCGAGGCGATCCTCGCGGGGCTGATCAACACCGTGGAGGTCGCCGCGCTGGGCATTGTCCTGGCCCTGGTGGCCGGCGTGGTCGTCGGTGTCGCGCGCCTGTCGCGGAACTGGCTGGTCGGCCGGCTCGCCTTAGCATACGTGGAAGTGCTGCGCAACACGCCGCTGCTGGTGCAGCTCTTCTTCTGGTACTTCGCGGTCTTCCTCCAGCTGCCCGACGGTTCGCCTGAGCATCCGCCCCTGCAGTGGCTGGGCGGGCTGGTGGTCCTGACGAACTCCGGCCTGGCTGTCGGGGGAACCCTGGTGGAGCGATTCGGCCGGCTGGTCGTTGACGGCGGCACTCAGATCACCCCCGAGCTGGCCGCCCTCCTCATCGGGCTGGGAGTGTACACCTCCGCGTTCATCGCGGAGATCGTGCGGGGGGGCATCCTGACCGTGTCGCGCGGCCAGATGGAGGCCGCGCGCAGTCTGGGGTTGAGTTACCGGCAGGCGCTGCGGCTGATCATTTTGCCGCAGGCGTTTCGTATCATCATCCCCCCGCTGGGGAACCAGTTTCTCAACCTGACGAAGAACAGCAGCCTGGCCCTCGGGGTCGGCTACGCCGAGGTGCTGACGGCCGCCAACACGGTGAGCAGCCAGTCGTTCCGATCCCTGGAGTCTTTCACCGTTGTGACCCTTGCGTACTTGATGCTCTCGCTGACCATCTCAGCCGGGCTCAACCTCATCCGCGCCCGGCTCCAGCGGGGGAGGTAGTCCGTGGCCACGCAAGTCCAGATGGTGCCGCCCCCGCAGATGCGTCTGACACCTCAACAGTGGCTGCGCCGCAATCTGTTCGACGGGCTGGGCAATACAGTGCTGACGGTCGCCGCGTCGTCCGCGCTGCTGCTCCTGGCCGGGCGCTTCTGGCAGTGGGCGGCGCGCGGGCACTGGGCGGTGATCACGTCCAATCTCCGGTTCTGGCTGGTCGGGTTGATGCCGGTGGAGCTGGCCGGGCGCGCGTTCTGGGCCGGCGGGCTGATCGCGGCGATGGTGCTGCTCACGATCGGCGGCGTCCGCGCCCGTGTGCGGCCCGTCACCCTGGCCGGGGCCTGGGCCGGCATCCTGGTCGCCGCGGCGTGGGTGATGGGGCCGGTGCGGCTGGATCAGATCGGCGGCCTGTACCTCACGCTGCTGCTGGCCGTGGCGGCCATCGCGGGGTCGTTCCCGATCGGGGTGCTGGTGGGGATGGGGCGCGTGAGCCGGCTCCCCGCCGTCCGCGTGCTCGCGACGGTGTACATCGAGGCGATCCGCGGGATTCCGTTCATCACCGTGCTCCTGTGGTTCTCGGTCTTCGTGACGCTGGTGTCCGGCGACGCGCTCTCGAAGGTGCAGCGCGCGATGATTGCCATGATCATTTTCACCTCCGCCTACGTCGGCGAGATCGTCCGCGCCGGCATTCAGTCGGTCCCCCGCGGCCAGGTCGAAGCCGCGCGGGCGCTGGGCCTGTCGGGATTCCTGACGATGCGCGACGTCGTGCTGCCGCAGGCGGTCAAGAACATGATTCCGGCCCTCGTGGGACAGTTCATCAGCCTCTTCAAGGATACGTCCCTGGCGGTGATCATCGGGCTCACGGAGCTGGTGGGCACCGGCCGGGCTCTGCTGGCCATCACACTGTACCTGCACGACGTGCGCGAAGTCTACGTGTTCTTGCTGGTCGTCTACTTCGTGTTCTCGTACGCGATGTCGTCTGCCAGCCGGAGGCTGGAGAAGCGGTTGGGGTTGGGGGAACGCTAGACGCCCGTATGCGTGTACACTGGATGAGGGGATGAGGTGAGCTTCGGTGAGTGCGACGATGACGCAGCCCAGGACGGATACGGAGCCGCGGGGGCACGGCGGCGAGCCGATCATCCTGCTCGACGGCGTGCACAAGTGGTTCGGCAAACTGCACGTCCTGCGCGGGATCAACCTGAACGTGTGGGCCGGAGAAGTCGTGGTGGTGGCCGGGCCGTCGGGCTCGGGAAAGTCGACCATGATCCGCTGTATCAACCGGCTGGAAAGCCATGAGCGCGGCCGGATCGTCGTCGACCACATCGAGCTGACCGACGATGTCCGCAATATCGATGCCGTGCGCAGCGAAGTCGGCATGGTGTTTCAGTCGTTCAACCTGTTTCCACACCTCACCGCCCTGCAGAACATCACCCTGGCGCCGGTTCGCGTCCGGAAGTGGCCGCAGCACCGGGCAGAACGCGTCGCGATGGAGCTGTTGGACCGGGTAGGGATTCCGGAGAAGGCGCGGGTGTACCCGGCGCTGCTGTCCGGGGGCCAGCAGCAGCGCGTGGCCATCGCGCGGGCCCTGGCGATGCAGCCGAAGATCATGCTTTTCGACGAACCGACGTCGGCGCTCGACCCGGAGATGATCCAAGAGGTGCTGGACGTCATGCGCGGGCTGGCGAAGGAGGCCGGGATGACGATGATTGTCGTCACGCACGAAATGGGGTTTGCCCGCGAGGTGGCCGACCGCATTCTCTTCATGGATGAGGGCGTGATCGTGGAAGAGGGCGC
>JBIOWP010000135.1:0-7014 GCA_044868695.1 bacterium | reverse complement strand
GCATCACCTGAACCAGCAGCACCACGACCTCGGCGAAAACCGCCACCACGCGCCGCACGAGGGGAGGCAGCGCATCGGTCAGCGTTTCAAACCCGATGTGGGCGCCCCGGTGGGCGGCGAGGGTGGCGCCGTAGAACGTGAGCCACACCAGGAGGAACTCAGCGAACTCGTCGTACCAGGGCAGCGCCCGCTGCACGACGTACCGGTACCAGACGCCGAGCAGCACGATCACCGCCATCGCGACCATCAGTACGGCGCAGTAGACTTCCAGCGCCGTCACCAGCCGCGCGGCGGCGCGATCCAGCCATGGGCGAGCGCGGCCCACCCTTACGGCCGCAGGGAGTGAATCAGCCGGACCAGCTGCGCTCCGTTCGGCACTTCTTTTGCGAACAACTCGTACACCGCCTCCGACGCCGTAATGAACGCCCGCTTGTCGACCTCATTGACCTTCAGGTTGGGGTTGGCCTTCTGCATGTCGGCGACCAGCGAGTTGTCGAGCCGCTCGCCCTGCGCGCGGGCGTGGTCGCCCACCTCTTCGGCAATGCGGCGGATCGTGATGCGGACGTCGGGCGGCAGCGTCTGCCACCACTGCTCCCCGGCGGCGGGGTACGCCGGCGTGTAGACGTGACCGGTCATCGACAGAAACTTCTGTACCTCATGGAACTTTGCCCCCCAGATCTGAGCCAGGGGGTTCTCCTGCCCGTCCATCACGCCGGTCTGCAGCGCGGAGAAGACTTCGGCGAACGCCATCGGCGTGGGATTCGCGCCGTAGGTCTGGAACATCCGCTGGCGCCAGACGCCGCGCGGGATGCGCAGCTTGATTCCGCGCAGGTCGTCGGGCCTGTTGACCGGCCGCACGTTGTTGGTGATGTGGCGGAAGCCGTTTTCCCAGAACGCAAGCAGCCGCAGCCCCTTGAGCGGCTGCGGGTCAAACAGCGCCTTGCGGACCTCGGCGTTCTCCGCCACGCGCTTCATGTGGGCGCGGTTGACGATGATGTAGGGCATCTCGAAGACCCCGTATCCATCGTCCACCGAGCTCATGATCGTGGACGGCAGGAACATCTCCAAGGCTCCGACGCGGACGCCGCGGATCATGTCCTCGTCGGTGCCCAGCTGGCTGGAGTGGAAGACCCGCACCTCCACGCGGCCGGCCAGCTCCTTGTTGACGCGTTTGGCGAACTCCTGGGCGGTGAGCTCGAACAGGGAGTCGGGAAAGCCGACATGCCCGAGCCGGATGATGACCTTCTGCTGGGCGGACGCCCGAGGCCACACCGACAGGACGAGCAGTACGGCGAGCACGCCTCCCAGCGTCCAGGTGACAGACCTCCATCTACGCACGAGCCATCCCCCCCTGCGGCACACCGGCTGCGGCCGGCGCCGGTATCTGCTCTGTGAACGACCGCTGCGCGGCGGCAACACCGGCGCCCAGCGTGACGCGCACGCCGGCCAGGGTCAACGCCATCTCGACCCCGGCCAGCGTGGCCAGCACCTCCAGCTCATTCAACGCCCCCAGGTGACCGATGCGGAACACGCGACCCCGGAGCCGCCCGAGCCCGGCTCCCAATGAGAGGTCGAACCGGTCCTCGGCGGTGCGGCGCACCGTGTCGGCGTTCATCCCGTCGGGCATCACGACCGCAGTCAGCGTGTTGGAGTATTCCCGCGGGTTCTGGCACAGGATCTGCAGCCCCCAGGCCTGCACCGCGCGGCGCACGCCGTCGGCCAGCCGGGCGTGCCGCGCGAAGACAGCCGGCAGCCCCTCTTCGCGCAGCATCTGCACCGCCTCGCGCAGGCCGAACAGCATCAGCGTGGCGGGCGTGAACGGGAAGTATCCCTGCCGCATCTCCTCCAGCACCGGCCGCCAGTCGAAGAAGAACCGGGGGGAGCGCACCTTCGCGCCGCGCTCGATCGCCCGCGGACCGGCGCACAGCACCGCCATCCCCGGCGGCAGCATCAGGCCCTTCTGCGTCCCGCACAGCGCGACGTCCACCTTCCACTCGTCGAAGCGAAAGTCGATGCTGGCCAGCGAGGAGACCGTGTCCACCAGCAGCAGCGCCGGATGGCCGGCCGCGTCGAGCGCCTCGCGCACGGCACGGACGTCCGACGTGACGCCGGTGGATGTCTCATTGTGGACCAGCAGCACCGCGGCATACGCGTGCTGGTGATCGCCGCGCAGCCGCTCGTGCACCAGCTCCGCGGGCACGCCCGTCCCCCACGGCAGCTCGACCTCGTCCACGGTCATGCCGAACCCCCGCGCGCACTCGGCAAACTGGTGGCTGAACTGGCCGATGTTGAACGCCAGGACCCGGTCACCGGGGTTGAGGGTGTTGACGATGGAGGCTTCCGATCCGCCGGTGCCCGACGCGGGAAAGAGAGCGATCTCGCCTGCGGTGGTCCGGAAGATCTCTTTCAGGCCGGAGACAACCTCGCCCACCAGCGGGGGCATCTCCGGACCGCGGTGGTCGGGCACAGGCCGGTCCATCGCCCGCAGGATGCGGTCGGGAATGTTGGTCGGCCCAGGAATCTGCAGGAAATGGCGGCCCATGACACGCCTCCTCGACTCACGTGAAAGGTTCGTGACCGTCCATCTCCAACCTCTACGAAGAAGCCCAACGGGGCGCAAGAGGTGCGCTGACCATGACATCCGCAGACAGAACGGCGCTGGCCGGGATGACGGTAATTGACTGCAGCCAGGTGATGGCCGGACCGTTCTGCACGATGCTGCTGGGCGACCTGGGCGCCGACGTCATCAAGATCGAGCCGCCGGCCGGCGACTCCACGCGGCAGATGGCCGGGGGCGCCGGTGGAGAGAGTCCCAGCTACTGGGCCATGAACCGGAACAAACGCGGGATGGTCGTCAATTTCAAGCATCCCGCGGGCGTCGAGATCGTGCGCAGGCTGGCCGCGGCGGCCGACGTGTTCGTCGAGAACTTCCGGCCCGGCGTGATGGCGTCGCTCGGATTGGACTATCCCGCGCTGGCCCGGGCCAACCGCGGGCTGATCTACGCGTCGATTTCGGGCTTCGGCCAGACCGGGCCCTACGCCGGGCGGGGCGGGTTCGACCTGGTGGCCCAGGGCATGTCCGGCATCATGTCGGTGACCGGGGACGCGGGACTGCCCCCGATGAAATGCGGGCTGCCGGTGACTGACCTCGGCGCGGGGCTGTTCGCCGCGTACGCGATCCTGGCCGCCTACGCGTACCGGCTGCGGGGCGGCGACGGCCAGTACATCGATACCTCGCTGCTGGAGGCCGGGATCGCGCTCTCGGTGTGGGAAGCCGCGGAGTACTGGTCGGGCCGCGGGATCCCGCAGCCCGCCGGCTCCGCGCACCGCATGACGGCGCCGTACCAGGCCGTCCGCTGCGCCGACGGCTATATCACGCTCGGCGCCGCCAACCAGCGGACGTGGGAGCGGCTGTGCCGGGCGCTGGGACAGCCCGACCTCGCCGCGCGGCCGGAGTTCGCCACCGATGACGCGCGGGTGCGACACCGCCGCGAGCTGGCCGCGGCGGTCGAGGAGATCACGTCCCGCAAAGCATCGGCGCACTGGCTGGCGGTCCTCGAGGAGGCCGGGGTGCCGTGCGGCCCGATTTTGGGATACGCGGAGGTCTTTGCCGACCCCCATGTGCGCCAGCGCGGCATGGTGGCGGAGATCGACCACCCCTCCGGCGGGAAGATCAAGCAACTGGGGCCGGCGGTGAAGTTGTCGGCGACGCCCGCGCGGCTGGCCCGGCCCGCCCCCCTGCTCGGCCAGCACACGGAGGAAATCTTGCGCGCGCTGAAGTACGACCAGCCCGCCATTGACCGTCTGGTGAAGGACGATGTCGTGGCACTCTCCCGAGGTGATGCGTGGTGATCCAGTCAGAACCAGACCAGCTCCTCTTCCGCCAGGAAGGCGCCGTGGCCTATATCACGTTCAACCGCCCCCATGCGCGCAATGCGATGACGTGGACGATGTACGACCGCCTGCTGGAGTATTGCGAGCGCGTGGACGCCGCCGACGGCATCCAGGTCGCGGTCCTGACCGGAGCGGGCGACCAGGCATTCGTCGCCGGCACAGACATCTCCCAATTCCGGGAGTTCCGCACGGCAGAGGACGCGGTCGCTTACGAGCAGCGCATTGACCGGATCGTCGACCGGCTGGAACAGGTGCGCAAGCCCACGCTGGCCATGATCCGCGGCTACTGCGTGGGCGGCGGGCTGCCGCTGGCGCTGGCCTGCGACTTCCGGTACGCGTCACCGGACCTGCGGATGGGGGTGCCGATTGCGCGCACGCTGGGCAACTGCCTCTCGATGGGCAACTACGCGCGCGTGGTGGACCTGGTCGGTCCGGCCCGGGCCAAAGAGCTCGTGATGCTGGCGCGGATGCTGGATGCCGACGAGGCGCTGCGGGCCGGGCTGGTGACCGAGATCGTCCCCGCCGACCGGCTGGCATCACGCGTCTTGGAGGTCGCCAAAGGGATCAGCGAACTCGCCCCGCTGACGCTGCGCGCCACCAAGGAGGCGGTGCGGCGCATCCAGGCCCACCGGAGGCTACGGCCCGGCGAGGGAGACGACCTAATTGTGTCGTGCTATACGAGCGAGGATTTCCGGTCGGCGGTGGCCGCGTTTCTTGAAAAGCGCACGCCGACCTGGACGGGCCGCTAGACGAACAGGCGGGCTGTCTCGCCCTTGGTGGGGAAGCGGCCGCTGTCGGCTTTGCTGAAGATTTGCTTCCCGCCGGCCTTGACTATGAACCGGCCGTCGGTGAACGGCAGGATCACGAGCTCGCTGATGCGCCCCCAGTGTTCAGTGAGAAGTTCCTCCGCCACACGGGCGGCATGGTCCTGGTACTCTCATTCCGCTCAGTACTCGATGACGACGCGGACCTTGTCGGCCATCACGATCACCTCTGTCAGTTCCCGCGTTCCCCAGTTCCCGCGTTCCCTGTAGTTTCCTGCCTCACTCATACCGCAGCGCCACGATGGGATCAAGCGACGCCGCCCGGCGCGCGGGATAGAATCCGAAGAAGATTCCGACGGCCACCGAGAACGTGAAGGCCAGCACCACCGCCTGCACCGACATCTGCGTGGCCCAGCCGAGCACCTGACTCAACAGCCGCGCGCCGACCGCGCCCAAGGCAATGCCCAGCACCCCTCCGGACACGGAGAGGAGCACGGCTTCAACGAGAAACTGAAACAGCACGTCGGCGCGCGTGGCGCCCACCGCCTTGCGCAGGCCGATCTCGCGCGTGCGCTCGGTGACCGATACCAGCATGATGTTCATGATGCCGATCCCGCCGACCAGCAGCGAGATCGCCGCTATCCCGCCGAGCAGCAGCGTCATCGTGCGGCTGACGCCTTCCAGCGCCCCCAGGATGTCGGCCTGGTTGAAGACGCGGAAGTCGCTGGGGGCGCCCGGCGAGATGCGGTGGCGGGCGCGGAGCACCTGCTCCACGGCCGGTACCGCGCCGTCCATCTCCTCAGGCGTACGTATCTTAATGTAGATCTGCCGCACGTAGTCGACGCCGAACAGCCGCTTCTGCGCCGTGGTGAGCGGCACGAAGACCACGTCGTCCCGGCTCAACCCGCCGAACCCCGAGGCGCCTTTCGATTCCAGCACGCCGATGACGGTGAACGTCGTGCGGTTGATCTTGATGCGGGCGTCGATGGGGTCGGCTTCGCGCGAGCCAAACAACGTCTCCACCACGTTAGGCCCCAGGACCGCCACCCGCGCGCGGGACCGCATGTCTTCGTCGGTCAGGAAGCCGCCCTGCACGACGTTGTGATTGCGCACCTCCTGGTAGGTCGGCGTGACGCCGATGATCTGGGTGGCGGTATTGGCGCCGGCGAAGACGACCTGGGCGGTGCGCCCATACTCCGCCGTGACCTCTTCCACCTCCGGCACGCCCGCCTTAATTGCCTCCGCGTCCTCCCAGGTCAGGTTCTGTTGCGCACCCAATCCCTGCTGCACGCCCCCGATCGCGGCGGTTCCCGGCAGCACGGTCAGCAGATTGCTGCCAAGATTCTGGACCTGCCGCGCCACCGATGCGCGCGCGCCCGCGCCCAGCGCCACCATCGCCACGACCGCGCCGACCCCGATGATGACCCCGAGCGTGGTGAGCACCGCCCGCAGCGTGTTGGCGCGGATGGCCCGCAAGGCTACGCGGAAGATCGGTCCGATCACCGGGACACCTCGAGCAGCCTTCGGTCGCGCACCGGTGCGTCGGCGACGATGACGCCGTCTTTGAACTGCACCAGCCGTTTGGCAAAGCGCGCCACGTCGGGCTCGTGGGTCACGAGCACGATGGTGAGCCCCCGGTCGTTCAGCCCCTGCAGGAACCCCATGATCTCGTCGCCGGTCCGACTGTCGAGGTTGCCGGTCGGTTCGTCGGCCAGGATCACCTGCGGGTTGGTCACCAGCGCGCGTGCGACGGCGACCCGCTGCTGTTCGCCCCCGGACATCTGAGAAGGTTGGTGGTACAGCCGGTGGCTCAGCCCAACGCGGGCCAGGGCGTCCGCGGCCAGCGCCCGGCGGTTGGGCAGGCGGGCGTAGATCAGCGGCATCTCGACATTTTCCACCGCGCTCGTGCGCGGCAGCAGATTGTAGTTCTGAAACACGAATCCCAGCTTGCGGTTTCGGATGCGCGCCGCGTCCACATCAGACAGCGCGCTCGTATCCCGCCCGTCCAGGATGTACGCGCCGGACGTCGGCCGGTCCAGCAGGCCGACGACGTGCATGAAGGTGGACTTGCCCGAGCCCGAGGGGCCCATGATCGCGATGAACTCTCCGGAGGATACCGCAAGCGAGACGCCGCGCAGGGCCGGGACTTCAACCCCGTCCATCTGATAGGTCTTGCGTATGTCGCGCAGGGCTAGCAGGCTCACCGGTTCGTCCCTCCCGGCGGCGGCTGCTGCTGTCTGGACCGGATCTGCGGGACGAAGGGAGAACGGCCCCCGGGCTGCGTCGTCTGCTCCCGGGCGTAGCCCAAGAAGACGACGTCGCCCTCGCGCAATCCGCTGAGAATCTCCACCCGGCG
>JBIOWP010000134.1:0-3662 GCA_044868695.1 bacterium | reverse complement strand
TCTTCGTCCGGCTGAACATCGCCAACGTTGACCGGACGAATCCGGATGTAGTGACGGTTGATCCCCGGCGCCAGCGTCCCCTGGGTGGTCACGGTCCAGGACTCGATGTGGCATTCCAGGAAGTCGGCGTATTCCTGGAGGTAGATGGCGGTCTGCTCGTCGCCGCGCTCACGGGCGAAATGCGCGGCGCAGATGAGGGCGGCGATGTTGGCCGCGAGGGTGGACGGGGAGTATCCGCTGGCTTCCTCCCACCGCTCCTGAGGCGTCACCGGCCCCTGCCGGATCAGATAGGCTGCCGCGCGCAGCACCGTGGGGTATGGATCGAACGCCTGTAATGCCCGCAGGCGATGCAGGCGCCAGGCCAGCAGGATGGGAAAGGCCACCTCGTCCAACTGGATCCCTTGCCAGTAGGGCTCTCCGCGCAGCCAGAAGTTCTGGTAAAATCCGCCATCTGGGCGTTGAGAGGTGGCGAGATAGATCAGCGCCCGCAAGGGCGTATCGGTGTTCCCGGCGGCTAGCAGACCTGTTGCGCTGTGCACCATGTCGCGGGTCCACACCAGATGATAGCCGCCGAGTTCCTCATCGCCTATCGCATCTCCCCACGGAATACTCAGCGAGGCGATCATCGCGCCTGGGTAGGTCTTGTCCTCATGCGCGAGCAGCAGGCTCTGGCTCATGTGATAGAGACGGCCGCCGTCACGGGCGACTTTCTGCAACGGGAGGATGTGCTTGCACCCGCGGTTCCACTGCTCGACGTAACGGCGGCGATGCTGGTCGAAGGGCAGCCCTAGCGATTGAAATAGCGCGGTCACAGCGGCCTGAAAGGTGTCTCCGAACGCCAGCCCAAGCGTGAACTCTGTCCGCTGGCTGAGATCAATCTCCCCGGTGAGCGCGATGTTGCCGTCCAACGCGTGATCAAACTCCCAGTCCATTTCGTAGTTGTCCGCGAGATCGGTCCAGCCGTCGCTGATGCCCACATACCCGCAAGAGGTCCGCAGGAAGGGTGCCGATGCGCCCAGCGCCATCCAAGTGCTGCGCTTGTGTGCCGTCAGCAGGCGGCGCCCCGCGACGGAGATCACCTCGCCGGTGTTCTCCCATCCACCGACTTCCAGGTGAGGCGCGCACAGCGCATAGAGATGCAGCTCAGGGAGCAGCGCAGGCTTCGCCTCCAGCCGTGTATGCACAAGCACACAGGCCTGATGGGGATCGGCGATGATGTCCTTGACAATGCGATACCGTTTCTCGTGGTCTTGGTTGGTCACACGGAAGCCCAGGGCATGGTCGGAAAGGGCATCCACCTGGGAATCCATCAGGCGCCGCTCGTCGTGGAAGAAGGTCTTCCCATCCGTGATCAGGTACTGCAGGTCGCGCAGCTGCGGCCGGTCGATGGTAGGATAGTAAACTTCGTTTAGAATCCCTAGCGACAGTGCGAACCAGATGCGGCTGCTCGTGGCGTATGCGGTACCGATCCCGTCCTTGGCGCTGCCCGTCCAGCGTGGCTCGATCCCGGGGCCTCCGAACGCCGGGCGTTCGCGGGCGCTTCTACCTACCATCGGGCATCATCCTGCCCTGCGCATCCAGGCGGATCAGGCGCCCGTGGGTGAAGATCCGGCCGACGTCGAGGTGGAGGTGCGCATAGAGCGCCGGAGGCACGCCGATGTCGGCCAAGTAGAGATCGCCCACGTAGGGCTTGGCCCCAGGCGCCAGCAGCCCGGTCTTCGGCAGCGCCAGCGTCATCGTCGCGGCCGCCGTGATGCAAAGACCGGCAGGCTCGCCCGTAGTGGCATCGAGTCCGGACGGCACGTCCAGAGCGATCACCGGTGCGGGTTGCGCGTTGAGGCGCTCGATCATTGGGGCCGTCCATCCCTGCGGTCGGCCCCGGAGTCCGTAGCCGATCAGCGCATCAATGACCATAGCAGCACGGCCGTGGTCGAAGAATCTTCCCGCGAAGACACCTTCACCTCGATCCACGGGCAGGTGCGTCAGCACGTCCCATTGGTGGCGTGGAATCTCGGGAAGCATCTGCGTGGACTCAACAAGCACGGTCACGGCCGCGCCCCAGTTGGCGAGGTGCCGGGCTGCAACAAGACCGCCGCCGCCGTTATGCCCTCGGCCTGCCGCGACGACGACAGATTGCCCCGATACCGTTCCACCGAGTCGCAGCCGAACGAGGGCGGCAAGGGTGTACCCGGCCAGCTCCATCATTTGCACCAACGAGATCCCGTAGACCTCGACCATCAACCGATCGACCTCGCGCATCTGGTCGGCGGTGACGGCGGGGATGGTCTCAGTGTCTGCCGTCACGATCGCTGCTGCGTCAAGCGCCGCAGCCCCCCGGGGTTTTTGATCGTAATGGATCGATGCTCGATAGTAATCAATCCGGCGTCGCGGAACCGGCTCAGCGTGCTGGTCACCGTCTCCCGCGTGGCGCCGATCATGCTGGCGATGTCCTGATGGGTGAGTCGCAGGGTAAGCCGCAACCCACCATCGTCCTCTTGCCCGTAGGCTTCAGCCAGCCGTAGCAGCAGCGATGCGAGCCGGCCAGGTACATCCCGGAACACCAGGTCGGCGATCTCTTCTTCGGCCACCCGCAGCCGCTCAGCAAGAACCTTCACCACGGCCAGCAGCACCTCGGGCTGGCGACGGACCAGTGCCAGGAAGTCGACCCGGTTCAACGCGCAGATGAGCGTGTCTTCGAATGCCTCGACGTGGACCGGCTCGGCTTCTTCGACGAGAGCGAACTCTCCGACGACATCGCCGGCTTCCAGCAAGGCCAAAATCTGTTCACGGCCATCCGGAGAGTAGCGCGACACCTTCACGCGTCCTTCTTTGATGAGGTAGATCATCTCCTGGAGCTCATCAGGCTGCAGGATCACCTTGCCGCGGCTGAACTCCCGCATGGTGGTGCGTTCGGCGATCCGCTGCATCTCGGATTCGCCGATCCCGGCGAAGAGGTTGATCCGAGTCAGATACCAGACCTTATCCAGCCGGCGCCCGGCACCCATCAGCCCTGTCAACGTCGTCGGGGAGACAGCCATTCCACCGCAAGCCATCTTTCCCGGAGCAAGAAGACCGCCATGGCGCGGAGAACAGATAGGACATTCGCTGAAGACGGTGCGGAGGCGGCGTTATGAACGAAGAGCAGGCTTTTCAGGAGATGGCCGACAACCTCTCCAAAGATTCGAAGGTGACGCAGGTAAAGATGTTTGGCTCTCCAGGGCTGAGGTTCAACGGGAAGGTATTCACGTTCTTATGGAAAGGGCAGCTCGTGCTCAAACTTCCCGAGCAGCGCGTTCAACAGCTTATGACTTCAAGGGGGACGAAGCTCTTCGACCCAGGGCATGGTCGCGTGAGCAAGACGTGGGTAGCGATCGGCTCCGGACTTGAGAGGACCTGGCTCGACCTGGCCAAGGAAGCAAAGGAGTTTGTCGGCAAGACCCCTGGTGGGAAACGGACACAACAATCTCACAGCAAGCAATCGCCGAGAAACCGCCGCAGATAGGCTAAGGGGCTTCCCTGTCCCGGGTGAGTTCGGCCGCCACGACGAACCCGAATCCCCAGGCAATGGCTGCGAGAGTCCAAACCAGCCCTAGGTTTGAACCGACGTCCGGGAACACCATCGAGGCAAGCCCGAGCAGAGCTGGGAGGAGGCCGGCCACCCA
>JBIOWP010000133.1:0-10746 GCA_044868695.1 bacterium | reverse complement strand
CAACAAAAAGACCGACCGGGGCCGACGCCTCAAACGATTCGTCATCGGGCATTCAACGATGCGTACCGTCGTTGACAGCGAATGGACGCTCCATTTCGTTTCGCAATAGGCCTGCTCCCCGGTCCCTGGTCCCCGGTCCCGTTTTTGCGCGGTTTGCGGGGCAGGGCATCCGTGGGCTATAATCTAAGAACTTCTCATCGATCATCCGCACTCCCGGCTGGTGCAACGTGCTGAACTGGCTGCGCCGTCCGAAATACGGCTCGCTGGAACGCCGCGAGATGCCGGCCGGCATCTGGGCGAAGTGTCCGCGCTGCCGCAACCTCATCTACCGCAAGGAACTCGAGCGCAACCTCAAGGTGTGTCCCAAGTGCGCCTACCATCACCGGCTGACGGCGGTGGAGCGTCTAGAGGTCACCCTCGACGAGCACGGATTTGAAGAATTCGACGCGGACGTGAGCTCTGCCGACGTGCTCGGCTTCGAAGCGTACCCGGCCAAACTGACCGAAGCGCGTGTCAAGACGGGCCAGAGTGAAGCGATCATCACCGGTCAGGGGACCATCGACGGCTGGCAGACCGTCGCCGGGGCGCTGGACTTCTACTTCATGGGCGGCTCGATGGGGTCGGCGGTCGGAGAGAAGGTGGCGCGCGCGGCGGAACGCGCGCACGAGCGCCGGCTGCCCCTGCTCCTCTTCTCCGCGTCCGGCGGCGCGCGCATGCAGGAAGGCGTGCTGTCGCTGATGCAGCTCGCCAAGACCAGCGCCGCGATCGGCCGTCTCCACGACGCCGGCCTGCCCTACCTCTCAGTCTTGTGCGATCCGACCACGGGCGGGGTCACGGCCAGTTTCGCGTTTCTCGGCGACATCATCGTGGCGGAGCCCGGCGCGCTGATCGGGTTCGCGGGCCGGCGCGTCATCGAGCAGACGATCCGGCGCAAACTCCCGGACGAATTCCAAACCGCGGAATTCTGCCTGCAGAAAGGTCTGCTCGACATGGTCGTCCCGCGCACCGAGATGCGGGCGATGCTCGCCCGCCTGCTGGCCTTCTTCGGAGCTCGCCGGGTCGTCCCGGCCGCGCCGGAACCGGCCCCCGCCGCGCAGCCATGACCCAGCGGCCCCATCCTCCCGCCGACCTGGACCGCCAGCTGGCCGACATCGAACAGGAAATCGAACGTCTGCGAAAACGCGCGCGCGAGCAGTCGGTCTCCCTGGACGCAGAGATCAGCAGTGCGGAAGAGCGAGCTGAATCCCTGCGGGCCAGGATTTACGCCAATCCGTCGCCCTGGCACATCGTCCAGCTGGCCCGCCAGAGCCAGCGGCCGCGTTTGATGGACTTCCTGGCCACGCTGTTCACCGACGTCGTCGAGATTCACGGCGACCGGCTGTACCGCGACGACCCGGCGCTGCTCGCCGCGCTGGCCCAGTTTGACGGCCGGCCCGTGGTCGTCATCGGCCATAATAAAGGAAAGGACACGAAGGAGAATGTCGCCCGGAACTTCGGCATGCCGTACCCGGAAGGGTACCGCAAGGCCCTCCGGGCGATGCGGCTGGCTGAAAAGTTTCACTACCCCGTGATCGCGTTCGTGGACACGCCCGGCGCGTACCCCGGGGACGAAGCCGAGGAACGCGGTCAGGCGGAGGCGATCGCGCGCAACATCCAGGAGATGAGCAGGCTCCGGACGCCGACCGTCGTGGTCATCACCGGCGAGGGCGGCAGCGGGGGTGCGCTGGCCATCGCCGTGGGCGACGCCGTCCTGATGCTGCAGTACGCCGTCTACACCGTGATCTCGCCGGAAGGCTGCGCCGCCATCCTGTGGCACGATGCCTCGCGGGCCCGTGACGCCGCCGCCGCGCTTAAGCTGACGGCCCCCGACCTGAAGGTCCTGGGCGTCATCGACGAGATCCTGCCGGAGCCGTTCGGCGGGGCCCACCGGGACCCGGAGATTACCTTTGGCACGGTCCGAGACGCGCTGGCGCGGCACCTGCAGGCGTTGCGTGAGGTCCCCATCGAAGTCCTCCTAGACCGGCGCTACGACAAGTATCGCCGCATCGGCCGGGTGGCCGAGACCACCGACATCGGGAGGCGGGAGTGAGCGATCAGAAGTTCGACCTTGAACAGATCCGGGCGGTGATCCGGATCGCCAGCGAATCTCCAGACGTCGCCGAGCTCGAAGTCGAGTCACCGACCTTGAAGATCTCGGTCAAGAAGGTCTCGGGGGGCGGAGTGCGCGCGGTGGTCTCACCGCCGGGCGGAAACCCCGGGCCCGCGCACGCGGTGCCCCATCCGCCGGCTCCTCCCGCCGCGCCTCCCGTCGACCATCTGGTCCCCGTGACCGCGCCGATGGTGGGCACGTTCTACCGCGCGGCCAAGCCCGATGCCCCGCCGTTCGTCAGCGAGGGCGATCTCGTAGAGCCGGGTCAGACGGTGTGCATCATCGAGGCGATGAAATTGTTCAACGAGATTCAAAGTGACGTCCGCGGCCGCGTGGCGAGGATCCTCGTCGAGAACGCCTCCCCCGTCGAGTACGGCCAGTCGCTCATGCTCCTCGACACGACCGCCTCGTGATCTCCTGAGAGCGTGTGTTTCGCAAACTGCTGATTGCCAACCGGGGCGAGATTGCGGTCCGAGTGATTCGGGCCTGTCATGAGCTGGGCATCCGCACCGTGGCCGTGTACTCGGAGGCCGACCGCCACAGCCTGCATGTCCGGCTGGCCGACGAGGCGTTTTGCATCGGCCCGGCGCCCGCCGCCGAGTCGTACCTCAACATCCCTAATATCATGAGCACCGCGGAGCTGCTGGGCGTGGACGCCATCCACCCCGGCTACGGGTTCCTGGCCGAGAATCCGCACTTCTCTGAAATCTGCCAGGACGTCAACATCACCTTCGTCGGCCCTCCGCCGGAAGCGATTGCGATCATGGGCAACAAGGCCGCCGCCCGGAAGCGAATGAAGGCGGCCGGGGTCCCGGTGGTGCCCGGCAGCGAGGGGGCGGTCCGCAACGAAAACGAGGCGGTGGAAATCGCGCGCTCCGTCGGCTTCCCCATCATCGTCAAGGCGTCCGCCGGCGGGGGCGGCCGGGGCATGCGGGTCGTGCACACGCGGGAAGACCTGCGGCGCGCCCTGCAGACCGCCCAGGCCGAAGCCGAGGCCGCCTTCGGCAACGGCGAGGTGTACCTGGAGAAGTATGTGGAGGAACCGCGGCACATTGAGATCCAGGTGGTGGCCGACAAGCACAACGACGTGATTCATCTGGGCGCCCGCGACTGCTCCATCCAGCGGCGGCATCAGAAGCTCCTCGAGGAGTCGCCACCCCCCGGCATCCGGGACCGGTTCGTGCGCGCGCTGGGCAAGGCGGCGGTGCGCGCCGCGCATGCCATCAACTACACGGGGGCCGGCACCGTGGAGTTCCTGGTCGACCGCGACGGCCACTTCTACTTCATGGAGATGAACACCCGGATCCAGGTGGAACACCCGGTGACCGAGATGGTCACCGGCATCGACATCGTCAGGCTCCAGATCCGGGTCGCTTCCGGAGAGAAACTGGGCATCAACCAGGGCGAGGTGGAGGTCCGGGGACACGCCATCGAGTGCCGCGTCAACGCGGAAGATCCCCGCAATGACTTCCGCCCCGCCCCCGGCACGCTGGCCGCCTTCGTCCCGCCCGGGGGGCCGGGCGTTCGCGTGGATTCACACGCCTACGCCGGCTACGCGGTCCCGCCGCACTATGATTCGCTGCTGGCGAAGGTCATTACGTGGGGCGCGGACCGCGCCGAGGCCATCGCGCGGATGCGGCGGGCGCTCACCGAGTTCGAGATTACCGGGGTCCCCACGACCATCCCGTTCCATCTCGTCGTGCTGGACAACGCCTTCTTCCGGCGCGGCGAAGTGTACACGAATTTCGTGCAGCGCCGGATCGACCTCGCCGCGCTCGGCACGACCCTCACCGCGGTTCGCGACTGATTTCGCCGACGGTCTACGCGGAGCCCCGCTGGATCAGCCCCGCGCCCACGAAGACAACGGCCGCCGCGCCGATCGCCCCGACATCGTCGCCCAGCGCCGCGGGAACGATATCGGCATCACGGGCCGGATGCTCGAAAGCCAGCTCGCGGACCGCCCGCCGGATGGGGTCGAAGATCAGGTCGCCTGCGTGACTGACCCCGCCGCCGATGATCACCCGCCGCGGATTCAACAGGTTGAGCAGGTTGGCCACGCCGACCCCGATGTAATACCCGGCCCGCTCCAGGACGTCCCGCGCCAGGGGATCGCCGCGCTGGGCCGCCTCATCGACGAGCTGAGCCGTGATGCCCCCGGGATCGCCCCCGGCCATCGCGAGGACCGCGCTTTTCCGGCCTGAGACGATCGCCTCCCTCGCCATGCGGGCGATGGCAGGACCGGCCGCCATCGCCTCCAGGTGGCCGGCCCGCCCGCACCCGCAGCGCGGGCCGTTGACATCGATGGTCATGTGTCCCACTTCCCCCGCGGTGCCGCTGACGCCCTGCAGCAGGACATCACCGATGATGATCCCGCCGCCGATGCCGGTCCCCACGACCATATACACGAGATCGCTAACCCCACGACCGGCGCCGATCCACCACTCGCCCACCGCGGCGGCGTTGGCGTCATTTTCGACATGCGCCGCCATCCGGAGACGCGTCCCCAGCAGGGCGGCCAGGGGGACGTCATGCCAGCCCGGCAGGTTGGGCGGCTCGTACACCACCCCGGTCCGCGGATCCAGTGGGCCGGGCGCTCCGACGCACAGCCCCCTGACCTCCCGGAGCTTGACCTCCGCGGAGCGCAGCACCTCATCCACAGTGCCGGCGATGGCCTCGACGACACCCGCGGGGCCGGACCGCGGGGTAGGCACGCGCGCGCGATGCACCACGCGCCCCGTGGCATCGACGAGCGCAGTGAGAATCTTGGTGCCTCCAAGATCGACGCCGATCGCGTATGCCATCATGCCCTCCGCGAGACGCGCAAACGGTCTGTCACTCGTGGATTCAACAGATCCAGTAGATTCACTGGGTTCGCCTGGAACGAGGAATCCCCCCGCGCCAGCAGGAAGAATAAGGACGCCGGGCCGGTCGGTACAACTCAGGGGAGGGACAGGGATGTCGTCACTGCTTACCACGTTCGGGTCATTCCTCGCGATCGTCATTTTCGGGCTCGCGGTGATCAGCGCCGCGATCAAGGTGGTGCGGGAATACCAGCGGCTCGTGGTATTCCGGTTCGGGAAGGCGATCGGCCAGAAAGGTCCGGGGCTGGTGTTCCTGTTCCCCATCATCGACAAGGCGGTGTGGGTGGATCTGCGCGAGTTCTTCCTGGAGATCCCCTCGCAGACCTGCATCACCAAGGACAACGCCCCGATCAACATCGACTTCCTCATTTACTTCAAGGTGTTTGAGCCCGAGCCGTCCGTCATCCAGGTGGTCGACTTCGCCGGCGCGGCGCGCGGCATCGCGACCACAACGCTGCGCGCGGTGGTGGGCGACATCTCGCTGGACGACGTGCTGGCCAAGCGGGAACAGATCAACCAGGTCCTGCGCGCGAAACTGGACGAGGTCACCGAGCGGTGGGGCGTCAAGGTGACGACGGTGGAGATCCGAGAAATCCTGCCCCCGCGCGAGGTGCAGGAGGCGATGACCAGACAAATGTCCGCCGAGCGCAGCCGCCGCGCCGTGGTCACCGAAGCGCTGGGCAATAGAGAGGCGGCCGTCACCGTCGCCGAGGGCGCAAAACAGGCGGCGATCCTGGAGGCGGAGGGTGCCCGTCAGGCGGCGATCCTGCGGGCCGAGGGCTTCTCGCTGGCGCTGGACAAGATCTTCTCGGTGGCGAAGAACATCGACAGCAAGACGCTGACGCTGCAGTACCTGGAGGCTTTGAAGGTGCTGGGCGAAGGCGCCGCCACGAAGTTCATCTTCCCGCTGGAGTTCACGAAACTGCTCCAGCCGCTGTCCGACTACGCGCGGGAGGCTGGAGAGCAGAAGTAACCCGTTGGAACGTTACAACGTTGGAACGTTAGGGCTGATGGTTCTGTGCGTCTATGGTCTCTTAGCGTTCTTTAACGTTCTAACGTTTCAACGTTCCAACGTTCCAACGTAGCTTCGTCAGATGATCGCCTGCTGCGTCTCGGGATTGAACAGGTGCATCTTCCGCATGTTGACGACGACCTCGATGCTCTGACCCATCTTCGCCTGCGTGTGCGCGTCCACACGCGCCACAATGGAGTGGGCCCCGGCGGTCAGGTACAGAATGACGTCCGAGCCCAGCGGCTCGTGGACGTCCACGGTCGCCCGCAGCGCCCAGGCCGGCTGCCCGCCGTTGGCCAGCGCGCGGTCGGCGACGTCTTCCGGCCTGATTCCGAAGACCACCCGCCGGCCTAGCCACGGCCGCGCGTGTGACGTAAGGTCGGACGGGACTTCCAGCCGGAAGCCGCCGGCGTCGATGAAGACCTTTCCGGCGCTTTCGGCGAGGGTGGAGTCGACAAAGTTCATCGCCGGGCTGCCGATGAACCCCGCGACGAACAGGTTGGCCGGCTTCTCGTACAGGTTGAGGGGCGCGTCGACCTGCTGCACCAGCCCATCCTTCATCACCACAATCCGGTCGCCCATCGTCATCGCTTCGACCTGGTCGTGCGTGACGTAGATCGTCGTCGTCTGCAGGCGGGCATGGAGCTTTTTGATCTCGGCCCGTGTCTGCACCCGCAGCTTCGCGTCCAGGTTGCTGAGCGGCTCGTCCATCAGGAAGACCTGCGGCTCCCGCACGATCGCGCGGCCCAGGGCCACGCGCTGACGCTGCCCGCCGGAGAGCTGCTTGGGCTTGCGGTCCAGCAGCATCTCGATTCCGAGCATTTCGGCGGCTTCCTTGACCCGCCGGTCGATCTCGGCTTTGGCGTATTTGCGCAGGCGCAGGCCGAAGGCCATGTTCTCGTAGACGGTCATATGCGGATACAGGGCGTAGTTCTGAAACACCATCGCGATGTCGCGGTCTTTGGGCGGAACGTCATTGACGCGGCGCTCGCCGATGAAGATGTCGCCGCCCGAGGCTTCTTCCAGGCCGGCGATGAGCCGCAGGCAGGTGGTCTTCCCGCAGCCCGACGGTCCCACCAGCACCGTGAACTGCTTGTCGGGAATCTCCAGCGTGACGGCGTTGACCGCGGTCACGGCGCCGAACTTCTTGGTGACACCCTCCAGCTGCACCCTCGCCACGTCCGCCCCTCCCGCCTGCGATCACGTCTGTGGAATGCTATTCAGTTCGCTGCCCCCCGGTGCAGTCCCTCGCGCCCAGTCATCCCGCCCCCGGCGCCGCGAGACGGCGCTTGAGCTCGTCGATCACCGGCACCGGGGTGGGATCCACGTTCCGCAGCAGCGCCAAGTACCAGCTCGTATAATCGCCGATCAGGATGACCGACAGCAGCCGCGCCAGCTTGCCGGAACCCGCCGCACGCACCTCGTCGATGCCGGCCGCGCGGGACAGCGCGAGATCCCGGGTAATCGCCGCCCGCAGGGCCAGCCGCTCCGGTTCGCTCGCATCGCGGAGCAGGATCACGTGCAGCACGCGCGCCAGGGCCGGGTCCAGGCCCCAGCCGACTGTTTCATTATGGTTGAGCTCCGGGAAGGTGTTCCACACCGCAAACTGTTTGGCGTTTTCGTTGAATTGATCTTTCCAGCGTTCTGCCGCAGGTTCGAGGAACGGCACCGCGCTGTAGATGACCGGGATCCGCCCGGGCAGCTGTTCCGCCAGGCGGCGCGCCGGGCTGTCCGGGCGGTCCGGCCCCTGCTCGTCCCGGACACGGCGGAGCGCATGGACCGCTTCCTGGACATCGGCATCGAAGGCGCGGACCGACCCGGTGCGGCTCAGCACGGCCAGCATGGGGAGGAATAGGTACGGGAGGGCGGCGCGAGGCGGCAGCCCGGCGGGGACGACGATCGCCGGGTGCCGCTGCTCCCGCGCGCGCGCGAGCAGCTTCCCGCCCGAGGTGATGACGACGCACCGCGCGCCGCGCGCGGAGGCGTCCTCGTACGCGGTCAGCGTCTCTTCGGTGTGCCCGGAGTAGCTGCAGGCCAGCACCAGCGTGTCCGCCCCGGTGAATCCAGGAACCCGATAGTCTTTCACTGGTACGACGGGCGGCGCCGGTTCGTCGAAGAGGACCGCCCGCAGCAGGTCTCCGCCGATGCCGGATCCGCCCATCCCGAGTGCGACGACGGCGCGCGGGCTCATGGCGGGCACCGGCCGGTCTGCGGTCAATCCCCACGCCTGCTCACACATCTGGGGAACACGCTGGAGCAGCTCGAGCATGCCGGCGGGATCGCGGGCGGCGCGGGTCGCAGCGTCAAAACGCATCGCGGTCCACCCCTTCGGCGGCGTGCCGGGGAACCCTGCCCGCTCCGCAAGCCGCAGGACAAGGGGCGCGGCCCGTGCTGGGGCGAATCCCATCACTGTGGCAGAGCGCACCGGCGCGTATGGGACCGTCCAGCTGTCGGGCTCGGAGGTCCGGCGGCTTCGCGAATTGCGGGAGCAGGTGAAGGTGGCCTCCGTGTTGCTGCCGATGACGCTGCAGCGGCGCCTGCTGGACCTGCTGGAGCGCTCCCGGCCGTGGGCGATTCCCGCCCGCTCCGTCCCGGAGATGACCCGAGGCGAACTCGTGCGCGCCATCCGGTGGCGCCTGGGCACGATCCCCCTGGCCGGCGCGGTTGCGGCCGCCGAGTTTGTCGCCCGCCACCGGCCCAGGCGGGCTCCGGCCGCCGAGGGTGCGGGCCAGCGGGCGGCGCCGGTGCGCCCGTCCCGCCGCCGGCGGACGTCATGACCGCTCCGGTGCGGGCGTGACGGAACGGGCGCCGGCGCGCGTCGACTTCGAGCGACCTGACTACTTCGCGCTCCTGCGCGACCGGCTCGACCTGACGGCCGTCCCGTTCACCGACCGCGCCAGCCGCCTGCTGCTGTTTCTGGATCCTGATCGGGCGCAGTTCCATGTCCGCATGTCCGAACGCTGGCCGCGGCTGGAGTATGTCGAGGGCAACTACCGCACCCGCCGGCCGATCGTCCGAGACCTGCGCGTCGTCGACGGAGACGGCCATCCGCTGCCGTTTACCGTCCACAGCCACCCGCACCGGGTGGAGCTCGTGACCGACCGCGGGCCGTTCGTCATCGTCTTCGCGGATCCGGAGGTCATGCTGATCACGCTGCCGCCCGGCCGTGTCGGCGTGCAGTGCCTGGTGCGGGCGGAGCACGGCGCCGCCGACCGCCGCGGGGCACGCTTCCGCGGCGCGCGCAACGTGGCGCTGACGACCAACGCCCGGATTCTCACCAACACCGTCGAGCCGCAGGGCGTGCACTACCGCGTCGACCTGCGGGTGGACGCGGAACGCGCGGCGGCGGTCTCGCTGAACATCACGCCGCGGTTGGGCTTCAACCGCGGGCTGCACCCGGCCGCGGCGCTCCTGGACAGCGAGCTACAGTGGCGGCGCTGGTTCGAGGCCGCCCCACCGGTGCACCCGCGCTACCACGCGCCGTACTACTACGCCTGGTGGATCATGCGGGCGGGGCTGGTTAGTTCGCGCTACTACCTGACCCGAGAAGCCATGGTGCCGTCGAAGGTGCGGTACGTGGGCGTCTGGCAGTGGGACGCGTTCTTTCACGCGCTGGCGTACCGGTACGTGGACGCCAAGCTCGCCGCCGACCAGTTCCGCATCTTCATCGACCACCAGCGTCCCGACGGGATGCTGCCGGACGCCGTGTATGACGAGGGCGTGATCGATCATCTGGCCTTCCCGGTGGACGCGCCGGTCACCAAACCGCCGATCGCGGCGTGGGCCGCGTGGAACGTGTACCGGACGACCGGCGATCTGGATTTCCTGGCGGAGCTGTACGGGCCGCTGGTCAGGTGGAACGACTGGTGGTTCCAGCACGCCGACGATGACCGCGATGGAATCCCGCAGTACACGCATCCCTACTCCTCCGGCCTGGATGACAGCCCGCTGTGGGATGGGGGCATGCCGGTCGAGTCGCCGGACCTCTCGACGTACCTGTGCCTGCACATGGACGCGCTGGCTGACATCGCGGAGGTGCTCGGTGACCACGATGACGCCGGGCGCTTCCGGAGCCGCGCGGAGGAACTCGTCGGACGCATGATCGAACATTTCTACGACCCCAAGGCGGGAGTATTCTGGGCGATGCGGCCGTCCGAGCAGGGCCACCGGCGCATCGAGGTCCTGACGCCGTTCAACCTGTACCCACTGTGGACCGGCCGGCTGCCGCCGCCGATGGCGCAGCGGCTGGTGGCGCACCTGACGAACCCGCAGATGTTTTGGACGCGCTATCCGATCCCCAGTGTGTCGGCGGGGGATCCGGCCTTCAACCCGTCGCAGATGTGGCGGGGCCCGGTGTGGGTCAACATCAATTATGTGTTCGTCGACGCCCTCCAGCGCGCCGGCTTCCCCGATCTGGCCCGGCAGCTGTGCGACCGGACCCTGGAGCTCGTCGCGGGTTCGAGCGACATGCGGGAATACTACCATCCACTGACCGGAGAGCCGCCGGCCCTGGCCGCGCCCTGCCAGGGATGGACCGCCGCCAGCTTCATCGACCTGGCCGTCCGCCGCTCGCGCGGCGAGATCTAGCGTGAAAATACTCGTGACCGGTGGGGCTGGCTTTATCGGCTCCCACGTCGTCGACGCGTACCTGGCGGCCGGGCATCAGGTGGCCGTCGTGGACAACCTGTCTACCGGGCGCCGCGACCATATTCCACCGGCGGTGC
>JBIOWP010000132.1:0-6641 GCA_044868695.1 bacterium | reverse complement strand
CCGAGAAAGCTGCGACGGAACGCTTCTCCGCGGCCCGCGGCCACCTGATGGACCGGTAGTCCCGAGGTATTGGTGCTGACGACCATCCCGGGTTTCCAGTGCGTCTCGACGCGCGCCAGCAGCTGCCGCTTGATGTCGAGGTCCTCGACGACCGCCTCGATGACCCAGTCCGCACCGGCGATCTCGGACAGGTGGTCATCGAAATTGCCGACCTCAACGAGCTGGGCCAGCGCGGGGACGAAAAACGCCGCCGGCTGCGCCCGCAGGGCCCGCTCCCGGCCCGCAGCCGCGAGCCGGGAGCGCACCGGCGGGTCCTCAACGGTCAGCCCGCGACGCCGTTCCTCGTCGGTAAGTTCGCCGGGGACGACGTCCAGCAGCAGCACCGGGATGCCCGCGTTGGCGAGGTGGGCCGCGATGGCGCTGCCCATCACGCCGGCGCCCAGGACCGCCGCACGCCGGAGGCGCGCATGTGTGCCCATGGATGCCTTTTCACTCTACCCGTCGCCTGGCGGACCATCAAGTCACGTCATCACAGAGGCCTCACCGGGACGGCGGTATACTAGACCTACAGCCATGGAAGTCCAACAGCTTGGTGTGCTGCGAGCGCCGAAAGTGCGCGCCGCGGCCGTGTCGGTGGCGGCCAGCGTCGGCATTCTCGCGCTGAAGTTCGCCGCGTATCTGATCACCGGCTCGGTCGCCATTCTCTCGGACGCGGCGGAATCGGTGGTCAACGTCATCGCGGCCAACGTCGCCCTGGTGAGCCTGGTCGTCGCGGTGCGGCCGCCCGATGCGACGCACCAGTACGGCCACGGGAAGGCGGAGTACATCAGCAGCGCCACCGAGGGCGCCCTGATCTTCGCCGCCGGGACCTGGATCCTGGTCACCGCGGTGCAGCGGATCATCCAGCCGGTTCCTCTGCGGTCGCTGGATGCCGGCGCCGCGATCCTCGCCGCGGCAACCGTGGCCAACTTCTATACCGCGCGGTTCCTCATGCGCGTCTCCCGTGAGGCGCATTCAATGGCCCTGGAAGCGGATGCCCGGCACCTGCACGCCGATGTCCTGACGACTCTGGCCGTCTTTGTGGGCATCGGCCTCGTCCGCATCACGGGGCGGGAGTGGCTGGATCCCCTGGTCGGCGCGGTCCTGGCCGTGAACATCCTCCAGTCCGGCGCGGGCGTCACCCGGCGGGCCATCGGCGGCCTGATGGATACCAGCCTGCCCGATGATGAGGAGCGGGTCATCCGCGAGATCCTGGACGCCCACAAGGAGGAGATCGTCGAGTATCATGCGCTGCGGGCCCGGCGCACAGGCAGTGAACGCTTCCTGGACCTGCATCTGGTGTTGCACCGCACGTTCTCCGTGGGCGCGGCGCACGAGTTGTGCGACCACCTCGAAGAGCACATCCGCGCAAAACTTCCGGGGGCCGATATCACGATTCACGTGGAGCCGTGCGGCCCCGGCTGTCCTCGCTGCTCCCCCTCCCGCTGACACCCCTTGACTCGCCTGGGAATGCTGGTAATATTTTAGTCCAGGCTAAATTAGCCAGGGCTAAAGTCAGGTGTGGGGGATTCCGATGAGTCGTAGGCTCTTCAGAACGCTAAGCCGCATGCTGCGCCGCTCTGCAAAACTCGCAGTCCCGAAGATTCCTGATCCCTCCAGGCGTGAGTTCCTAAAGGCGGGAGCGGGGGTCATTGGGAGCCTGGCCGCGGTCGCCGTGGCGCCTGGCCTGGCCACGGCCGCCGCTCCGCATGTCGCGTCGACGGGTCACCAGGGTCACGCAGGCGTCCACGGAGGCAACCTCACCGTCGGTGAGGTCGACACGAAGCGCATGTTCTATGACCCCGTGCCGTTCCTGACGCAGTTTGATCGGGGAAAGGTGAGCCGACTGCCCGACGGCCGCACGCTGCGGGAGTTCAAAGTCGTGGCCTTCGACCGGGAGATCGAAATTGCCCCGGGGATTTTCTTCCCGGCCTGGACCTTCAACGGGACGGTGCCGGGACCGACGCTGCGCGCCCAGGAAGGTGATCACATCCGCGTTCAGTTCATCAACGCGGGAACCCACCCCCACTCGATGCACTTCCACGGCATTCATAGAGCGGAAATGGATGGCGTGCCCGGGGTCGGTCCGGGAGAAATCCCCGCGGGCGGGACGTTTACCTACGAATTCGACGCGATCCCGTTTGGGCTGCATCAGTACCACTGCCACACGCTTCCGCTGAAGCGCCACATTCACAAGGGGCTGTACGGAATGTTCATCATTGATCCGAAACAGGGCCGGCCGCCGGCCCGCGAGCTGGTCATGGTGATGAACGCGTTCGACACTAACTTCGACGGAGAGAACGAAGTCTACGCCGTCAACTCCGTCGCCTTTCACTACGCGAAGCATCCTATCCGGGTGCCGCGCAACGAGCTTGTGCGCCTCTACCTGGTGAACATGACGGAGTTCGATCCCATCAACTCGATCCACATCCACGGCAACTTCTTCCACGTCTATCGGACCGGTACGTCGCTGACGCCGTCGGAGTACACCGACACGATCATGCTGTGCCAGGCCGAGCGCGCGATCCTTGAGGTGCGGTTCCCGTACGCGGGGCGTTTCATGTTCCACGCGCACCAAAGCGAGTTCACCGAACTGGGGTGGATGGGGATGTTCGAGGTGGCCGACAATGTCGATGTCTAAGCCCTCGTCCACCCGGCGGTGGACGTGGGGCCTGGTGCCGCTGCTGCTGCTGGCCGTGCTCGTGGCGGTGCTGGTACGCTTCGGGCCGCTGGGCGTCTTTATCGCGGCGTTCCCGCCGGTGGAAGAGCTGACGATCGATCGGGTCTCGCTGGCCCCGGAGGCCATGGTCGTTCACGTCACCAACGGCGGGCCGCAGCCGGTTACCGTGGCGCAGGTGTTGGTGGACGAGGCATACTGGCAGTTCACGATGGAACCCGGCACGACCATTCCCCGGCTGGGCCAGGCCACCATCCGGCTGGCGTATCCGTGGGTAGAGGGTGAGTCGCACCACATCAAGCTGCTGACGTCCACGGGAGCTGCCTTTGAGCACACGATTGAGGTGGCCACGGCGTCGCCGACCGTGGACGCCCGCTACCTGGCGACGTTCACGCTGTTGGGAGTGTATGTCGGCGTCATCCCCGTGCTCCTCGGCCTGCTGTGGCTGCCGTTCCTGCGGGAGCTCGACCAGCGTTGGATCGCGTTCTTTCTCAGCCTGACGGCCGGCCTGCTGCTCTTTCTCGGCGTCGACGCGGTGCACGAGGCACTCGAGGTGGCAGATACCCTGCCGCCGGCATTCCAGGGCGTCGCCCTGGTGCTGGTCGGCGTCGTGATCACCATCCTCGTCCTCGTCGCCGTCAGCCGGAGGGTCACCGCCGGCGGGGACGCGGTACGAAAGCGGATGGCGGTGGCCTTTCTCATCGCGCTGGGCATCGGGCTGCACAATCTCGGCGAGGGCCTGGCCATCGGCGCGGCATACAGTCTCGGCAAGATTGCGCTCGGCACGTTTCTGGTGCTCGGGTTCACGATCCACAACACCACCGAGGGCCTCGGGATAGTGGCGCCGATTGCGCGCGACCGGCCGGCGGTGCGTACGCTGGCATCGCTGGGCGTGCTGGCCGGCGTGCCGACCATCCTGGGGACGTGGATCGGAGGCCTGAGCTACTCACCGGTGCTGGCCACCCTGTTCCTCGCGGTCGGAGCGGGCGCCATCTTCCAGGTGGTCTATGAGTTGGTGAAACTGATGGTGGGCGAGCGGCCGGCGATCAGCTACCAGGTGGCGGGGTTTGCCGCCGGCCTGCTCGTGATGTATGTCACGGGGCTGTTTGTGGCCGCATGAGACGAAACTGCGGGAGCAGGGATACGGGAGCAGGGATCCGATGACTGGCGAACGCATGTTGGGATTATCGACTCCCGGCTCCTGGTTCCCGAATCCCGCACTCAGGGTACCAGCGTGCTGACTCAAGCCATCGAAGACTACTTGAAGGTAATCTACAAGCTGCGCCAGGCCGGCGAGGCCGTGACGACCAATGCCATCGCCCAGAGCCTCAACGTGGCGCCGGCGTCGGCGTCCAACATGATCAAGAAGCTGGCGCGCCTGAAGCTGGTGGATCATACGCCCTACCACGGTGTGCAACTGACGGTCGGCGGCGAGAAGATTGCGCTCGAAGTCATCCGGCATCACCGGCTGATCGAGCTGTACCTGGCCAGGCATCTGGGCATCGGGCTGGACCGAGTCGACGAAGAGGCCGAGCGGCTGGAGCACGTCATCTCCGAGGAGTTGGAAGAGCGCATCGCACAGTCCCTGGGCGATCCCACCCATGACCCACACGGCGATCCGATTCCCACGCGCGAGGGTGCGGTCGAGGCGATGCATCATCCCTTACTGGCCGACCTCCGGCCCGGGCAGGCCGGAGTGGTCGTGCGGGTGAGCGATCGGGACCCCGCCGTGTTGCGTGAACTCTCAGAGCAGCGTCTGCTGCCGGGTGTGTCGGTGCGTGTCATGGAGATTACCGCCGACGGGTCGGTGCGGTTGCACGCCGGACACGTGGAGCGGCGCGTCTCCTTCGATCAGGCCCGCGCGGTGTTCATCGCGCTTGAACCTCTCGAGGTAGATTCTCCGGTTTGACAGTCTCGCAGGCGGGCGCGTATACTTCCCACCAAGTCAGTTGGACCGGTCGCGGCGCACCCCACCACACCTTCGTCGCACCCGGCATCGTAGGAGGGAACGGAGCACATTCCGACGCGACCATGCGGCGCTGCCTGAGCTGTCTCAGCCATTCCTGGCGCGGTGCGGACCCAGCCCACAACACCCGGCTGGGTCTGTGCGTTTTCCCGGCGCCCAAGCACGAGACTGCGGAGGGGAAGGGGTGGGCATGAGAACAGGCATCGGCCACGCTGCGTCAGTAGAGAGAGCAGGTCTGGGGGGACCGGCGGCGGGGGGAGCGAGGCGGTCATGAATACCGTTCAGGAATTCCTGCAGGAAGCACGCCACGACCGGCGGCTGCGGCGGACCACTCATCACTACATCTCCGACATGATCGAGTACTACGGCCGCGACCGCGTCTTCGAAGGCATCTACGGCATGGAGAAGCAGCTGGACGCGATCGTCTCCTACTTCCGCGGGCACTCGATGTCGATGGAACGCCGCCTGCTCCTGCTGGTCGGTCCGCAGGGATCCGGGAAGTCGATGACGGTGGACCGCCTGAAGCGCAAGCTCGAGGAATACTCGCACACCGCAGAGGGCGCGGTGTACGCAGTCGCGGGCTGCCCGTTTCACCAGCATCCCTTCGACCTCGTGCCTGCCGACGCGCGCGAGGACGCCGGGATCTTCTGGCACGAGGAGGCGGTCCCGTGCCCGGTCTGTGACGGGCTGATGGCCCGCCAGGGCGGATGGAAGCGCGTGCCGGTGGAGCGCATCTACGTCTCGGCCCGCGATAAGATCGGCGTGGCCAAGCACACGCCCACCGACCTGCGCCGTGAAGATATCACCAACTTCGTCGGCAACATCAACTTCGCCATGTTGAAAGAGCGCGGCTCCACGTACGATCCGGAAGCCTACGACTTCGAAGGGAAGATCATCTGGGGCAACCGGGGCATCCTGGACTGGACCGAAGTGTTCAAGAGCCGGCGGCAGCTGCTGTCGCTGCTGCTGGAGCTCATCCAGTCCAAGCGGATCGACCTGGCCAACTTCCCGACCGTCCATGTGGATGAGGTGGTCATCGGCCACAGCAACTACCCTGAGTACCTCGTGTTCGTGTCCGAGGACATCATGGAGCCGCTGCGCGGCCGGATTCACAAGATCGACTTCCCGTACAACGTTGATCTGGAGGGCGAGAAGAAGATCTACAAGACGCTGGTGGAGCGCGCGAACCGCATCCGCGGCGAGGAGAAGCACGTGCCGGAGGATGCCTTCGAGCTCGCCGGCCGCTACGCGCTGAAGTCGCGCGAGGAATCCCAGGGTCTGCGGGGTCTGTCGCCACGCTTCTTTGAAGATGCGTTCTCGTACGCCTACACGCTGGCCGGGCGCTGCCTGGACCTCGATACGATCTCGGCAGCGGTCGAGCGCACGTTTGAGCACCAGTCGATGAAAGACCTGAACCTCAAGGAGCTCCTCAAGCAATTCGAGGAGACGAAGGTGGAGTTCATCAACAAGAAGATCGACCTGATTGTCGAGGAAGTGGTGCCGACCCACTTCTACGACTACGGCCAGAACCTGTACCTCAACTACCTGGAGGCCGCGTCCCGCAACGTGGCCGGCGAGCCGCTGTCGGGCACCGAGAAGGAATTGGTGGACGAGGTCGAGGGGATCATGGTGGCCAAGCGGCAGATCAGCCGCCAGGGGCGCGTGGCGTTTGAGAACGTGTTGTTGGAACGCAAAGACGAGCTGGTGCGCATGAGTTATAAGGACAACGAGCACCTGCGCCCGGTAATTAACGAAATTGTGTTCAATAAGATCAAGAATTTGCTGAGGTTGTACGAGAAGAGCGAGGAGCTCGACGCGAAGAGCCAGGAGCTGTTGAAGGTGCTTTACCGCAGCGCCATCGAGCAGTACGGCTACTGCGACGTGTGCGCCAGGTCGCTCTTCAAGGTGATCGGCCGGAGCTTCTGATGCGCATCCACCGAGGGCGGATCGCCCAACACA
>JBIOWP010000131.1:0-3883 GCA_044868695.1 bacterium | reverse complement strand
TGTCTGGCGGCAACATTCAGAAACTCATCCTCGCAAGAGAACTGTCTCATCGCCCCGACCTGATCATCGCCGCCCACCCCACCTACGGGCTGGACGTCAGCACGACCAACCGGATCCACCGGCTGCTGCTCCAGCGCCGCGATGAAGGCGCGGGGGTGTTGCTCGTGTCAGAAGATCTGGACGAGATCCGCGCCCTCGCGGACCGGATCGGCATCATGTACGGAGGCGAGGTCGTTGCCGTGGTGCCTGCCGACACCGACCGGGAAACCATCGGCCTCATGATGGCCGGGCAGCGTGTGAACGTGGACGCGGGCGCCCGTTCGTGAAGCTCGGTTCTTTCCGCATCGAACCGGCTGAGCCCTCTGGCGGCTGGACCCTCGCCGTATCCGCCGCGGCCATTCTGGCCGCGTTCATCGTGGCCGGCGTGATCTTCTGGGCGTACGGCGTCAACCCGATCCATGCCTACGCCGTCATCGCCCACGATGCCCTGCTCGCCCCCGGCGCATTCCCGGAAATCTTCCGCTCCGCGATTCCGCTCCTGCTGGCCGGCGTGGGCCTGGTGCTCGCGTTTCGTGCCCAGTTCTACAACATCGGCGCCGAAGGCCAGCTGCTGGCGGGCACCGTGGCGGCGACGGGCGTGGCGCTGTTCACGCCGATCCGCGGGCCGCTGACGCTGCCGGTGATGTTCGCTGCGGGATTCCTGGGCGGGGCGCTGTGGGGTCTGCTGCCCAGCCTGCTGAAGCTGCGCTTGAATGTGAACGAAGTGATTACGACGCTGATGATGAACTACATCGCCTTGTATCTGGTGAGCTGGCTGGTCACCGGGCCGTGGAAGGGACCCAGCGTCCGCGGATTTGCCTACACCGATCAGTTTCCGGCGGCCGCCTGGCTGCCGCTCATTCCCGGGACCCGCGTCCACTGGCCCACGCTCGCGCTCGGCATTGCATTGGCGGCAGGCTGCGCCGTACTGCTGTCGCGCACCCGCCTTGGGTTCGCGATCCGCGTGCAGGGGGAAAATCCGGAGGCCGCCCGCTACATTGGTATCAACGCCCTGAAGACGACCCTGCTGGTCATGCTCCTGTCCGGGGGCGCGGCCGGTCTCGCCGGGGTCGGAGAAGTCGCCGGTGTGCATCACAAGCTGCTGGACCCCAACCAGGTCTCGCTCGGGTACGGCTACACCGCGATCATCGTCGCGTGGCTGGCACGCGGAAAACCGCTGGCCACGCTCTTGACGGCGGCGCTGTTCGGGCTGATCTACGCGAGCGGCGACGTGATGCAGGTCTCGCTGCAGATGCCGTTCCGGGTCACCAGCGTCTTCAACGGGCTGATCTTGTTCGCGCTGATCGGCAGCGAACGGCTGCTGGCGTACCGTGTGCGGTGGGAGCGATCGTGGACTGGGTCGTCGGCGTCCTGATCCGGGGATTCGCATTCGGCACGCCGCTGCTGTGGGGCGCGCTGGGAGAGATCTATGCGGAGCGGGCCGGCGTGGTGAACCTCGGCGTGGAAGGCATGATGATTCTCGGCGCGTTCTTCGCGTTCGCGACCGCGCAGGCCACCGGCTACCCGCTGCTCGGCCTGCTGGCCTCGGCCGTGATCGGCGGCGCGGCCGCCCTCCTCCACGCGTTCGTCGCGGTGACGCTGCGCGCCAACCAGTTCGTCTCCGGCCTGGCCCTATCCATGCTCGGCCTGGGCCTGGCGGGCCTCCTGGGACGCGGCTGGGAGGGGTTCCCGCTGCGCAATCCGCTGCCCGAACTCTCCGTCCTTCCTCCGCTGGGCGTGCTGCTCGCCGTCGCGCTGTGGGCCCTGCTCTATCACACGCGGTGGGGGATCATCCTGCGCACAACCGGAGAGTCGCCGGCGGCGGCCGACGCGATGGGCATCAATGTGGCACTCGTGCGCTACCTGGCCGTCGTCTTTGGCGGCATGCTGGCCGGTGTGGCGGGCGGGTTCCTGTCCGTCGCCTACCGGCCGTCGTGGACCGAGGGCATGACGGGTGGAATCGGCTGGATCGTCGTGGCGCTGGCCATCTTCGCCAGCTGGGACCCGCTGCGCGCGATCGCCGCCTCCCTGCTGTTCGGAACGTTGTTTCACCTCTCGTTCCGCCTGCAGACCTGGATTCCCGCCGAGCCCCTGCAGATGATGCCGTTCGCCTTCACGATCCTCATCCTGGCAGGGACGGCCCGGTGGGGGGCGCGGACCTGGCAGGCGCCGGAGGCGTTGGGCCTCCCGTACATTCGCGGCGAACGGTAAGGCAGGGAGAGATGAGGGATCGAGGCGAACTGTAGCGAGCGTAGCCATCTCAGTCGATCCAAGCCGGGGGTGCATCCAGTGATGAGGGGTCGGGCACCGTATTGGCTCAATGCCGGGGTGATCGCCGCCGTCTTGCTGGCGTTCATCTCGACGGGATACGCGCAGCAGAAGCTCAAGGTGGGGTTCATCTACGTCGGCCCGATCGGTGACTATGGATGGACGAACGCCCACGACGTGGCCAGGCGCATCGTGGAGCAGCAGCTCCCCGTCGAGACCCTCTACGTCGAATCTGTCCCTGAGGGACGGGTCGAGCCCTTCATCGACCGGTTGGTCGGACAGGGCGCGAAAGTGGTGTTCACGACAAGCTTCGGGTTCATGGACGGCACGTTGGCCACCGCCCAGCGGTATCCCAACGTGATCTTCGCCCACGCGAGCGGCTTCAAGCGCACGCGGAACATGGCCACGTACATGGCCGATTTCTACCAGGTGTACTACCTGAACGGCCTGATGGCCGGCGCGCTGACGAAAACAAACAAAGTCGGGTATGTCGGCGCCTTCCCGATTCCGGAAGTGAAGCGGCATCTCGACGCGTTCGCCCTCGGCGTGCGCTACGTGAACCCCAGCGCCACGATCCAGGTGCGCTGGATCTTCGACTGGTTCAGCCCCGCGAAGGCGAAAGAAGCCACACAGGCGCTCATTGGAGATGGGGTGGATGTCTTCGCGTTCACCGAAGACAGCCCCACTGTGATTCAAGAGTCTTCCAAGAAGAACTTGCTCAGTTTCGCCCACTACTCGCCGATGTACAAGTTCGCACCCAAGCACGTGATCTCGGGCGAGCTGGTCCATTGGGAGACGATCTACCTCGACTTCCTGCGGAAAGTCCTCGCCGGGAAGTACACGCCGGACAATCTGGCGAACGTCGACTACTGGTGGCTGCTGGCCGAGAAAGCCGTCGAAGTGGGGGCGGAGCCCGGGATGATGATCAATCCGCTGTTCGTGTCCGCGCTGAAAACGGCAACGGTGAAAACCACCGACCTCGGGACGCTGTCAGTGTACGACCTCATCCAGCGGCGGCTCGCACAGATGTCGAAAAACCCTGTGGCGTTCGATCCGTTTAGAGGTCCGATCAAGGACCGGAAGGGCGTGGTACGGGTCCCTGCCGGGCAAACGATGTCCGTGGGAGAGCTCAACGCCATGGAGTGGGCCGCCCCGGGCGTCGTCGGTCCCTGGCCGAACGAACCTTAGGTAACAACAGAACCTGCGGCGGGCGTCGACACGGCGCCCGCCGCAATCATTTTCAGGCACCTGTGTTGCCGTACAACCGGCGGTAGCGATCCTCGGCGATCGCCACGAGTTCGTCGGCCGCGGTGGAGAGTTCTTGCTCGCGCGTCCGCCCCAGCCGGACCCGGAGCACCGGCACGATCTGGGACCGAGGGCGGCGGTTTACGAACACCACGAAACGAAACCCGAACGTTTCCTCGTAGGCGCGGTTGAGCTGCGTCAGCTCTGCCAGCACCTTCGGGTCTTCCTCCCTTCCCTGCTCGGCTGCCGATGCATCCGACCCCGGACGCTCGCCGATCCGGGGGTGCGCGTTGAGGACCTCCAGCAACTCATCGGGAGGGAGCGATCGCAG
>JBIOWP010000130.1:0-27154 GCA_044868695.1 bacterium | reverse complement strand
TCGAGACGGAGATCCCGGCTGCGATCGGCCTCCGAACGCACCACGTGGCTGGTCGCGGGAGTGGTGCTCGCGGGCCTGGTCGCCGGGGTGGGGCTCTCCCAGGGATGGTGGTCGCGCGGGGCGGCTCCCCCCGCCGTCCGCCCCGCGCCGGTGGCGCCCCCGGGCTCCGCTATTGACGACGTCGCGCTCGACACCGCGCTGCGCGCGGCGCTGGACCGCAGCGCCGCGGTGATCAAAGTGACCGGGCAGCCGCGCAGCGCCCAGCAGCGCGGGCAGGTGTTTCGCTGGACCGCACGGACGCTTGAAGTCAAGCCGCGCACCAGCGGGGCCATGCTCGCGCGTCTGCTCAAACGCGAGATCGCGCCCTCCGGCGGCCAGATCCTCCTTCAGACGCCGACGCTGATCCGCGTCGGGTTCCGCCGGGCCGGTCTCGAGCTCATCACCCACGAGGTCCAGCTGGTCCCCTTTGTCCCGTCCGCCCGGGTCGCCATCATCTTTGACGACGCCGGTGGGGACCTCGCCCAGCTCGAGGCCATCCTGGCGCTGGACCGGCCGGTCACGGTCTCCGTGCTCCCCGGGCTGCGTTTTTCGCGCGAGATCGCGCTGCGGGCGCAGGAGGCTGGGCTGGACGTGCTCCTGCACCTTCCGCTCGAGGCGCAGGACGGGGGCCACGCGTTGGGACCAGGCGGGATTACGAGCGCGATGAGTGACGAAGAAATCGCCCAGGTGGTGACCGCCGACCTGCAGGTCGTGCCCGGAGCGGTCGGGCTCAACAATCACATGGGGTCCAAGGGCACGGCGGATGAGCGGGTCATGCGGGCGGTGCTGGGCGTGGTGAAGTCGCGGAGCCTCATCTTTGTCGACAGCGTCACGTCGCCCAACTCCGTGGCCGGGCGGCTGGCCGCAGAGCTGCAGGTGCCCACCGCGGCGCGGGCGGTTTTCCTTGACAACCGGAACCAGGCGGACGCCATCCGCGCCCAAATGCGCCACCTCATCAACACGGCACTCCAGCGAAAGGAAGCCGTCGCGATCGGCCACGCCACACGCCTGACCCCGCGGGTCCTCAACGAGATGCTGGCGGAGTTCGATCGCCAGGAGATTGCGCTGGTGCCCGTCTCGGCCCTGGTGAAGTAGGGCCGGAGGCCTCGTGTGGGGAACACCAGCTTGATGAAATTCCTCAAGGAGGGACGGCAATGACCGCGCAGGCGGCAGTCATTACTCCTCAGGAAGATCCCTGGCAGATGGCGCTGCGCCAGTTCAACATTGCAGCCGATCTTCTCCCGCTCAAACGGGGCATCCGGGAATTTCTCGCCTACCCCAAACGCGAGCTGACGGTCAACTTTCCTGTCAAGATGGACGACGGCTCCGTCCGGATCTTCACGGGCTACCGCGTGCACCACAGTACCGTGCTGGGACCCACGAAGGGCGGGATCCGATACCACCCGGACGTCACCCTCAACGAAGTGCGGGCGCTGGCGATGTGGATGACGTGGAAGTGCGCCACGGTCGGCCTGCCGTACGGCGGAGCGAAGGGTGGGGTGATCGTCAACCCGAAGGAGCTGTCCCGCGACGAGCTCGAGCACCTGACGCGCCGTTACGCGACCGAAATCGGCATTTTGATGAGTCCCGAAGGAGACATTCCGGCTCCCGACGTCGGCACGAGTCCCCAGATCATGGCGTGGATCATGGACACGTACAGCATGCACCGGGGACACTCGACGCCGTCGGTCGTCACGGGCAAACCGCTGGCCATCGGCGGGTCCTACGGGCGGGTGGAGGCGACCGGGCGGGGCGTGACGTTCATGGCGCGGGAAGCCACCAAGCATCTGGGAATGTCCCTGGCCGGCGCCAAGGTGGCTGTGCAGGGGTTCGGCAACGTGGGCGCGGTGGCGGCCTACCTGCTGCAGGAGCAAGGGTGCACCGTCGTGGCCGCCAGCGATTCGTCCGGAGGCGTCCACAGTCCGAAAGGCCTGGATCCCCGGGCCCTGCTGAAGTATAAGGAAGAACGCGGCTCGGTGACCGGCTTCCCGGGCGCCGACCGGGTGACCAACCAGGAACTCCTGGAGGTGCCGTGCGACATTCTGGTCCCCAGCGCGCTGGAAGGCCAGATCACAGCCGCCAACGCGGCCAAGATCAAGGCGAAGCTGATCGTCGAGGGTGCCAATGGCCCTGTGACCCCCGACGGCGACGAGGTCTTGCAGGGGCGGAATGTGTTTGTCGTTCCGGACATCCTGGCCAACGCGGGCGGGGTAATCGTGTCCTACTTCGAGTGGGTCCAGGGCCTGCAGCAGTTCTTCTGGACCGAAGAGGAGGTCAACCAGAACCTGGAGCGGATCATGGTCCGCAGTTTCGGCCAGGTGCTGCGCACCTCCCTGGACCGCAAGGTCTTCATGCGAACCGCCGCCCTGATCCGGGCCATTGAGCGCGTCGCGGATGCGTTGATGACCCGGGGCATCTACCCGTAGCGGGAGGATTGCCTGGGGGAGCGGCGAACCACTATCCCACCCTGGACGGTTGAATAGGTTTGCATACGACGGCATCGACGCGACACCGGGCGTGACGGAGGGGGATCACGACCGGGATAGGGGGTGAGCGCCGGCCCGGCGCTGTCGTAGGCGTGGCTAACGAGCGAACCACAAATCATAAGGAGGCGGATAGCGAATGAAGCGAACGCACATATCGGTGGCACTAGCGGTTGCGGTGTTGCTTGCGGCGGGAACGTATCTTGTTCCCGCGGCGCCTGCCGCGACGATGGGGCCGGTGACTGATCCCATCGGCGTGGTGAAGGTCAACAAGGGAGATCCGATCATCATCGCGTACTGGTTGGTCATCACCGGTCCGAACGGAAACCTGGGCATTGACAGCCGGCGCGGTATCGAGATCGCGATCGACGACAAGGGCACCGTGGCGGGGCACCGGGTCAGGCTCATCGGTGAGGACTCCGGATGCAACCCCGAGGGCGGGACGACCGCGGCGACGAAGCTCGCCGCAAACAAACAGATCGTGGCCGCCGTCGGCTCTACCTGCTCGAGTGAAGCCCGGCCCGGCGCGCCCATCTTGTGGAAGGCCGGCATTGCGACCGTCTCTCCGGCAAACACGGCGCCCGACCTGACCGATCCCAAGCGCAGCGCGGACTACTCTGGATATCTACGCACCGCTCACAACGACCTCGTGCAGGGTGCGGTCGCGGCCACGTTCGTGCGCACCGTCCTCAAGCTCAGTCGGGCGGCCACGATTCACGACGGCAGCCCGTATGCCGAGGGGCTCGCGAACGCGTTTGCCAACAGCTTCAAGAAGCAGGGAGGCACGATTACCGCCCAGGAGGCGGTCAACGTCGGGGATACCGACATGCGGCCGGTCCTGACGAAGATCTCCGCCACCAAGCCTCAGCTGCTGTATTTCCCGATCTTCGTGGCTGAGGGTGGGTTCGTCGCCCGGCAGGCGAAGGAAGTCTCGGGGCTGGAGAAGGTCAACCTGATGGGTGCGGACGGACTCTTCGACCCCAACTTCCTCAAGGCGGCCGGTGACGCGGCGGTGGGCATGTACCAGAGCAGTCCCGACAGCCGGGTCGAGGTGCTGGGGCCGGCGTACGGGATCTTCCTGCAGAAGCACCAGAAGAAGTATGGAGGCGCGCCGCTGTCAATCTTCCACGCCCATGCCTATGATGCCGCCAACGTCCTCTTCGCAGCCATCGAGAAGGTGGCGAAGACAGACGCTCAGGGCAACACGTACATCGGGCGGAAGGCGCTGCGCGACGCGCTCTTCGCCACGAAGAACTTCAAAGGCCTGACCGGGATGCTGACCTGCAACCAGTTCGGCGACTGCGCCGACCCGCATCTCGCGGTCTACCAGATTACGTCCGGGGACCCGGCGAAGTGGGATCCGGGTAAGACGAACCCGAAGCCGATCTATCCAGTGGTGAAGTAGTCGACGCGGTACGTCCGCGTGGTGGGCAGGGGGGTGGGCTGCGAGTCTGCGGCTCATCCCCCTGTTAGTGGATGCAGGGGAGGGGCATGCGGCGGGGTTTCTGGCAGCGCTTTTCGCTGATTACGCTGTTCCTCTGGACCTTCCGGATCACGGTCCTGCTCGTGGTCGTGGTCGGGAGCGTCGGTACGCTCAGCTCCGGCAAGTACGTGCGGGATCAGTGGTTCGACATCGTCATCTTTGGTCTCTCCCAGGGCAGTATCTACGCGTTGATCGCGCTGGGCTACACGATGGTCTACGGCATCCTGCGCATGATCAACTTCGCCCACGGGGAGATCTTCATGAGCGGGGCCTACACGGCCTATTTCGCCGCGGCCGCCCTGAACCGGTCCGGGTTCCTGGAGCGCCATCCGTTTGTCACGCTGGTCGTGGTCATGGCCGTGGCCGTGATGGCCTCGACCGCCGTGGCCCTGCTGGTTGAGCGGGTCGCCTACCGGTCCTTACGCCACGCGCCCCGCCTGGTGCCCCTCATTTCCGCCATCGGCGCGTCGTTCTTTCTCCAGTACGCCTTCCGCGGGTTTTTTGGAGCGGGATTTCAAGCGTATCCGGAGTGGCGGATCTTCAAAGGGGAACTGGTCCTCGGCGGGCTCGGCATCCTGCGGACCCAGGCGGTGGCGATCCTGGGCGCGGTGCTCCTGATGGTGGTCCTGTACCTGTTCGTCATGCGGACCAAGGTCGGCACGGCCATGCGGGCCGTGTCAGAAGACATGGACGTTGCGGCGATGATGGGCATCGACGTCAACCGGATCATCGTTGTCACGTTCGCCATCGGGGCGGCGGCCGCGGGCGCCGCCGGCGTACTGTACGCGCTCGTCTTCAAGCAGGTGTGGTTTTTCATGGGGTTCGTCCCGGGGATCAAGGCTTTCACCGCGGCGGTGCTCGGCGGGATCGGCAACATTCCCGGCGCCATGGTGGGGGGTCTCTTCCTCGGACTCGTCGAATCGCTCGGCCCGATCCTGTTTCTGGACGGACTTGGGATCCCCGCTCCCAACCAGCTGAAAGACGTGTTCGGCTTTACGATGCTTCTGCTCGTGCTGATCTTTCGGCCCACCGGCATCCTCGGCGAACGCCTGGCGGCCAAGAAGGCCTAGGAGAACGGTGTGACGCGTCTGCCGCGATGGACAGACCATCTCCTGCTGGGAGCGATCACCGGGGCGGTGGCCGTCTTCCTGGGCCTGGTGGGGATGGTCGAGAGCTTCGCGGCGAAGCAGATCATCGCCGGCGTCATCTCGCTGGGTCACACCCTGCTCCTGCTCACCGGCCTGGTGGCCGGCTACCAGGCGGGACACCGCGCCGGGGGAGCGCGTTCTGCGGTAAGATCGGCCCTGGTCGCGGGCGGCGCGGCAGGAGTGGTGGTTGGCGCCTTCATCGTTGTGGGGACGTCGGTCAACCTCCGCGACATGTTCGTCAGTTCGTCCCCCCAGCTCTTTGAGATCCTGTCGTTCGGCCGCGGCCGATCCGGCATCCCGCTCGTCGTGCTGGCCTGGGTGGCCGTCGTGCTGGCCGGAGCAGCGGCCTCTCTGGTCCCGCCGCCCATTCGGCGGCCCATTTCCGCCGGGGTCACCGCGGTGTTCCTCACGGGTCTCTTTCAGGAGCTGCTGCAGCTGCTGCTACAGGAAGGGACGATCCGCCCGGTAATCCGGGGATTTTTCTTCAATATCGACGGGCTGCTCCCGCGCGGGGCTCTGACGTGCTTTGTGGCCGCCGCCGCCGTCAGCCTGGCGAGGCAGCAGGCGGGGGGCCTTCTGCGCTCCCGCGTCCGTGCCGGAGCCGTCCGCGGCCGCCGGGTGTCGTCCTATCTCCTCTTTGCCTGCGCGGCGCTCGCGCTGTTCATCCTGCCGCGGGTCCTCGGCGAGTTTCTGTCACAAGTGTTGGTCTTTGTCGGCCTCTTTACGCTGATGGGCCTCGGGCTGAACCTCGAGGTGGGCTTCGCCGGGCTGCTCGACTTGGGGTTCGTCGCGTTCTTCGCCATCGGCGCGTACACGGTCGCCCTGCTTACCACCCCGGAGCAGTACGCGCTGGCGCATCTGTCCTTCTGGGCGGCGGTCCCGATCGCGCTCCTGGTGTCCCTCCTCGCCGGTGTGTTTTTCGGTCTGCCGATTCTGGGGATCCGGGGGGACTACCTGGCCATTGCCACGCTGGGATTCGGCGAAATCATCCGGCTGCTCGTACTCTCCGACTTCCTCAAACCCTGGCTGGGGGGATCACGGGGGATCGTGAACCTCCCCAAACCCGTGTTCTTCGGCGTGGAGTTCAAGGAATTCGGGCAGCTCTTCTGGATCACCCTGGCGGCGAGCGCCCTGATCGCTTTCATCGCCGCGCGCCTGCGCGACTCCCGCCTGGGACGGTCGTGGATGGCCATCCGGGAGGACGAGGATGTCGCAGAGGCGATGGGCATCAACACGATCAACGCAAAACTGCTGGCCTACGGCATCGGCGGGGCATTCGCCGGAATGGGCGGTGCGATCTTCGCGGTGATGATCGGGTCGGTGTTTCCACACTCGTTCTCCTTGCTCGTGTCGATCAACACGCTCGCCCTGATCATCGTCGGCGGGATGGGCAGCCTGCCGGGCGTGATCGTCGGCTCGCTGTTCCTGGTGGGCCTGCCCGAACTGCTCCGCGAGTTCTCGGAGTTTCGCTTCCTCGTCTACGGCGCGGTCCTCATCCTGATGATGCAGGTGCGGCCCGAGGGACTGTGGCCGGCGGCCGCGCAGGCGCGCGAGCTTCACGCCGCAGAACCAGCGGGGGCAGAGCCGGGCGGGCGCGAGGGGGGGCGCTGAGATGCCGATCCTCACCGCGCGCCGCCTGACCAAGCGCTTCGGAGGACTGGTCGCGCTCAGCGATCTCGATCTGGACGTCGAGCCGCGGGCGATCCACAGCATCATCGGGCCGAACGGCGCCGGCAAGACGACGTTCTTCAACTGCGTCACCGGTTTCTACCGGCCGGAGGAAGGGCAGATCACCTTCGCCGACCGCCCGCTCGACGGTCTGACTCCCGATTTGATCACCCGGCTGGGAATCGCGCGTACCTATCAAAACATCCGGCTGTTCTCGAACATGACGGTGCTAGAAAATATCCTCGTCGGGCTGCACACCCACCTGCGCAGCACGTGGGTGGGAGCCATCCTGCGCTCGCCGGCGGTCGTGCAGGAGGAGCGGCGCGCGGTGCAGCAGGCGCGTGAGCTGCTCGCCTTCGTGGGGCTGGCCGGCCGCGGCGATTCGCTGGCCAGGAACCTCCCCTACGGGGAACAGCGCAGGCTGGAGATCGCCCGGGCGCTGGCCATCAAACCGCAGCTGCTCCTGCTGGACGAGCCCACGGCGGGCATGAACCCGCGCGAGACGGTGGAGATGATGGCGTTCATCCGGCAGCTGCGCGACGAGCTGGGGATCACCATCATCCTCATCGAGCACCAGATGCGCGTCGTGATGGGTGTCTCCGATCTGGTGACGGTGCTCGACTACGGCACGAAGATCTCCGAGGGCACCCCCACGGTCGTCCAAAACGACCCGAAGGTGATCGAAGCCTACCTGGGGACCCGCCGGACCGGGACGGAGGCGGCGGGGTAGGATGGCGCTCTTGAATGTCGAGAACCTCCACGTCTACTACGGGCAGATCCACGCGCTGAAAGGCATTTCGCTGCGCGTCGAATCCGGCGAGATCGTGACCCTCATCGGTGCCAACGGCGCCGGCAAGAGCACCACCCTGAACACCATCAGCGGGCTGCTTCGCCCCCGGCAGGGACGCGTCGCGCTGTTTGACGAGGACATTGCCGCGCTGCCGGCGCACGAAGTCGTGGCCAAGGGCGTGGTACAGGTTCCGGAGGGGCGCCGCATCTTCGGCCGCCTGACGGTCCACGAGAATCTCATGATGGGTGCTTACCGGCGGGTGGAGCGCAGCGCGATCGAGCGTGACCTGGAACGGGTGTTTACGTTGTTCCCGCGGCTGAAGGAACGGCGCGCCCAGGTGGCCGGAACTCTCTCGGGGGGCGAGCAGCAGATGCTGGCGATCGGCCGGGCGCTCATGTCAGAGCCGAAGGTGCTGCTGCTGGACGAGCCCTCGATGGGACTGGCGCCGGTGCTCGTGGATCAGATCTTTGAGACGGTGACGGGCATCAACAAGCTGGGGACCACGGTCCTGCTGGTCGAGCAGAACGCGTACATGGCTCTGCAGGTGGCGCATCGCGGCTACGTGCTGCAGACCGGAGAGATCGCGCTGGCCGGGTCGGCGGAGGAGCTGCAGGCGAACGAGGAAGTCAGGAAGGCGTACCTGGGCGGATAAGGGGGACCGTTTCCGTCAGTTATCCTGTGTGCGTCCGTCCGGCAGGGTAAACGCAAAGGTGCTGCCTTCGTCCAGACGGCTGCGGACACTGATCCGCCCGCCGTGGGCCTCCACGATGTGCTTGGCGATGGCCAGCCCGAGTCCGGTTCCCCCCGAGCTTGCTCCCGCAGCCTGCCCCCAGTCCTGTCCCAGGGTCGACGGCCCGCGCGAGCGTGAGCGGTCGGCGCGGTAGAATCGCTCAAAGACGTGAGGCAGATCCTCCGGCCGGATCCCCTGGCCGGTGTCCGAGACGGCGATCTCGACCTCGCGATCGGCGCACGCCACGCGCACCTCCACGCGCCCGCCGGCCGGCGTGTATTTCAGCGCGTTGCCGATGAGGTTGGTGAGGACCTGTTCCAACCGGTCGCGGTCACCGGTGACCCAGATGCCGTCCGGGACGACCTGATCCAGGGCCAGCGCATGCGTCCGGGCCAGCGGGCGCAGTTTGTCCACGGTGTCCGCCACCAGCGTGCTGACGTCCACCGGCCGAAGGTCCAGCGTGGCACGCTTGCTCTCCAGGCGCGACAGGTCCAGGAGGTCGTCGACCAGCTTCACCAGGCGGTCCGCTTCTGTGTTGATGATGGTGAGGAACCGCCGGCAGGTCGCTTCGTCGCTCATCGCGCCGTCCAGCAGGGTTTCGGAGAACCCTTTGATGGATGTGAGGGGCGTGCGCAGTTCATGCGAGACGTTGGCGGTGAGCTCACGCCGCAGCCGCTCGGTTTGCCGGAGCTCGGTGACGTCGCGCAGGACCGCCACCGCGCCGATCACCTCGCCGCGATCATCTCTGTAGGGGGCGCAGTGCACCTCGACCACGCGCTCGCCGGCGGACCCGGGGGGGAGTTCTTCGGCAGACACCCGCCCGTGCGCGGTGGCGTCCTCCAGCATTGCCGGAAGGCGGTCCCCGCGAATCGCGTCGCGCGCGGGATGGCCCAGTGCCCGGGTGCCGTCGGTCCCCAGCAGCTCTTCGGCGGCCCGGTTCAGCAAGATCAGGCGGCCGTGGCGGTCGGACGCGACCACGGCGTCGGTCATGCCGCTGACGATCGCTTCGAGCTTCTTGCGCTCCGCGATGATCTCCGCGACCGTCAGCTGGAGGTGGTCGGCCATCGTATTGAACGTGCGGCCCAGCCGGCCCAGCTCCTCGGTTTCATCCACGGGCGCCCGGCCGGCGAAGTCGCCGGTCGAAATGCGTTCGGCGGCCCGTCCGAGCTCCAGCAGGGGGCGGGTAATGCGCCGGGAGAAGCGCGCGCCCACCAGCAGTGCCGCCACCAGGCCCAAAAGCATCGCCGTCGCCAGCGCCGGTTCCATCCTCCGCAACTGGCGCCACACCCATGCCTCCGGCGCGGAGACCTGCACTACGCCCATCACCCGATTCCCGGGGCCGAGGACCGGCGCGGCGGCGAAGACGCGGGTCTCACCCGTGGCGCGGTCGAAGCGGACCGCCTGCGCCTCCTCGCCGCCGAACGCTCGAGCGAGCTCGGGAGAGGACGGGTCCAGCTGCGCGGCGGAGCCGGGGACATCCAGCAGTGTGATCGCGGCTTCCTTGCGCCACTTCAGCGTGTCGACCATCGGCTGGAGCTCCACGAGCGCCCGGGTGCCCGCGTACTCACGCATCATCAATGAGATGACCTTCGCCTGGGTCGCGACGATATAGGCGTACATGCTCACGTACTGCCGGTGGAGCGCCTGGACGACGTAGGCCGTCACGATGACCAGGACGAGCAGGACCAGCAGCACGTACGAGGTCGTGAGTTTCCAGCGGATAGACCTCATGACTGACGGGCCTCGGGCCTCGGGCCCCGGGTCTCGTTCCCGCGTTCCCGTGTTCCCTCGCTTCCGCCTTTAAACTTGTATCCGACGCCGCGTACGGTGACGATGAACGTCGGAGACGCAGGGTGGTCCTCGATCTTCTCCCGGAGCCGGCTGATGTGCATGTCGACGGTGCGGGTGCTGCCGTAGTAGTCGTAGCCCCAGATGTGCTCCAGGAGGAAGTCGCGGGTAAAGACCCGGTTGGGATGGCTCAATAGCAGGCGCAGGAGCTCGAACTCCTTGGCCGTCAGCTCCACCTGCCGGCTGTTGAGCGTCACCTCATGCGTCGCCGAATCCAGCGTCAGGCCGCCGCTGCGCAGCGGACCGGTCACTCCCGGCGTGAGATCCCGGGTCGTCCGCCGGAGGATCGCCCGGACGCGCGCCACCAATTCCCGGGGGGAAAAGGGTTTCGTCACGTAGTCGTCGGCGCCGATCTCAAGTCCGACGACGCGTTCCAGCTCTCCGTCTTTGGCGGTGAGCATGATGATGGGGACCGCCGACTCGCGGCGAATCTGCCGGCAGACCTCCAGCCCATCGACATACGGGAGCATGATGTCGAGGATGATGAGGTCCGGCCGCTCCTGCCGCGACCGCGTCACCGCGTCGCTGCCGTCGTGCGCGGTCAGGACCTCGTAGCCTTCCTGGAGGAGGTTGTACTTAACCAGCTCCACGATATGGGGCTCGTCGTCGACCACGAGGATCTTTTGAGACACGAAGCCCCCTCCAACTGCGGGATTAGGGAGCAGGGATTAGGGAGCAGTAACTGATCCCTACTCCCTGATCCCTACTCCCGTAGTTCCGAATTACATGACGCGCCGGATCTCTCCGCCTAGATAGCCGGTGACGCTGATCAGCGCGGCCGCGACGAGCGCAGCCCCGATGGAGACCGACGGCGGCATCCGCCGCCAGCGCCACCGTCCCACGAAGATCCCCCCGTACAGGACCGTGGTCAGGTAGGCCAGCAGGCTGTGCGTCTTGTGCTGGTCGACGAACGCCTGGCCGATCCCCTCAGCCACGAGCGGCAGGTAGTCGACAAATCCGGAGATGATCGAGACTCCTGCGCCCAGCAGACCCAGCCCGATCAGGTATCTGGAGCCGGTGGCGAAGAACGCGTCCTTCTTCCACGACGCCAGCAGGTCGAAGGCGAAACTCGTCAGCCACAAGGCCACTGGGAAGTGCACCACCAGGGGGTGGTACAGGAGCGGCATCAGCGCAGGCCATCGCCGACAACCTGCAGCAGGGCCGCCACGCCGCGCGCCGCGTTTTGAACGGCGGCTAGGTCACGGGCTTTGACGCCGTTGGTGGCCAGCGTGTCGGCGGCGTCCAGGACGAGCTGCACGGCGCCGGCGTTCTTGGCGTCCTTGATGTCGACCAGGATGCCGTTACCCTGGCCCTCACAGACGTGGCCCCACGATGCGTTGAAGTTCTTGCCCTTGGTTCCCTCAATGCAGTTCAGCACGTGCCCGAGGTGGCTGACGGCCGCACTCATCGCGCCCGAGCCGGCGGCATTGCGGGCATGCAGGATGGCGGTTCCCAGCTGGACCCCGGCGGCATCCGCGCCGCCGGCGGCCTGGGTCGAGCGCGGGCCGGCGGCACTCCCTCCCCACAACACGATGGTGATGATCACGATCGCGGCGGTGCGGTGTGGCATGACTACGCTCCCCCTGCGCGCCGATGCGGCGCGCCTCAGTTTCTGCGTATAGTCTACTGCGGGGATACTCAGCCTGTCACGGACGTGTAACGCGACTGTATCCCGTCCGGAGCGCCGGGCAAGGACCCCTCTGCACAGCGTCGAAGGGGAACTCGATTAGTCCCGCGTCAGGAGGCATTCGTGTCAGACCTGTTCACCTTCCCGCCGGCGCCGGCACCCGACGCGATCGAATGGCCGGGCGTCGCGATCGGGGCGGGCAGTGTGATCACCCGCACGAAGACCCGGACCGCCATCCACGACAAGTCGATCGACCGCGTGGAAGGGCGGCGGGACGCCTTGGTGGACGCGGCGGTATCCTATTTGACCAAGCACGCGGGACGGTCCCTGGTGTTCCGGCACGATGTCGTCATCCACGGCGTGCGCGTGCGGGCGACGACGAACTCCGCGCACCTGCACGACTTCTGGGTGGACAACTGGTACAGCCCCGAGGAATGGAGCGCGGTCACGGGTCTCACGCCTCCGCGCGAGCCGCAGGTCAGCGTGTACGCGCTCGGCGGGATCACGGATCAGCCAGAGGCCGCGTATTACAGCCGCCGGTCTAATACGATCATCTTTTTCAACACCGCCTACTACGGGCAGCTGAAGAGCTGGGTTCTGGGGGCCGTCGGCCGGGTGCTGGCCGAGGAGCACGGGATTCACTCGATCCACGGCGCCTGCGTGGAGAAGGATGGCCAGGGGATCCTCTATGTCGCGCCGACCGGGACAGGGAAGAGCACTTCTTCCTACGGCCTGGTCGAGTTTCCGCATACCCGGTTCCACTCCGACGACTGGGTCTACGTCCGGTACACGTACCGGACGGCCGACGGCCGCCGCCTCCACCCGATGGCCGTCCGCCTGCCCGACGGCGCGGAACTGCGGGGGTATCCCGTGTTTCGCTGGCTGGAATCGGATGTCCGGGGGCATGCCGCTGCCACGGTGAGGGGAATGGATCTGGAGAACCACGAGGTGACCGTGCCGGTGACGGCGCTGGACTTCAGCGCGCCGGTTGAGGCGTACGCCTTTACCTCAGAGAAGATCTTCTACCTCCGCACAAACCTCGTTGAGAACTTCCCGCTGTCGGCCATGCAGCTGCTGCGGTCCAAGATGGAGAACGTGCCGGAGGTGACTCCCGAGTATCTCGCGCAGCAGGCGGAATTGATGGACGATCTGGTGGACGCCATCCGTGCCGAGGGCGGAGAGGTGACCGAGTACTTCGCCGGGCAGACCCCCCAGGACCTGAAACACCTGCTGGGCCGCCTGATGGCGTTCGACAATGCCCGCGCGATGCTGGATATCGGCAAAGTGCTGCCGGCGGAGCGCATCTTTGCGAACCCGATGGAGCCCGCCCGCCTGTCCACCGTCTTCCTGCTGCGCCGGGACCGCTCGGACAGGACGGTCGCGGAGCGGCTGAGTCTGCCGCAGTTCATGGGCGCCCTGCTGATCGGCGAGACGCCCGATCGGAAGCGCGAGGTCGCGTACAATGCGTACCGCGCCGTCGACGATGACGCGGAGAAGGCGTTCATCCTCTCGCTTGAGGATGAGGTGAAGGCGCGGCGCGGCGGGGTCACCAGCGAGGATCTCTCCCGGACGTTTGAACGCCGCCCCGACGTCCCCGAGACCCTGCGTGAGGAATTTGAGCTGTTCCGGGTGCTGCACCGCGCATGCAGCTGCTACGCGATGAACACCGTGCTCACGTCCGATCCGCAGGTGAAGGGTCGCAAAGAAGCGGTGGGGTGGACCATGAATCTCATCGCGCGCCTCGTCGCCGAGCAGCCGCAGAGCCTCCGGGTAACGCTGGATACCTACCGCGGCTTTCTGGCCGCGCCGTCCGCGGTGCCGCACGGAGGCGCCCCGGCACCCCGATCCGCCTGAGCCCGTCCGGGCGCCTCCTGTGCCGCCGCGTTCAGCGATGAAAGCGCTGATCAAACCCGACGCAGGACCCGGGCTGGAGCTTGCCCAGGTGCCCGTGCCGCGGCCCGGGCCCGGGGAGATCCTGGTCAGGGTGTTTGCCGGCGGCATCTGCGGGACCGACCTCCACATCTATGCCTGGGATCCGTGGGCCCGCTCCCGCATCGTGCCGCCGCGGGTGATCGGGCACGAATTCTGCGGCACGGTGGCGGAGATCGGGCCGGGCGTGACCGGCGTGGCCGCCGGCGATTTCATCAGCGGGGAGGGGCACGTCGCGTGCGGCCGGTGCCGGGCCTGCCGCGACGGGATGTCCCACGTCTGCGAACATCTCGCCGTCATCGGGATCGACCGGGACGGCGCGTTCGCAGAGTACGTGGCGATGCCGGCGTCCAATGCCTGGAAGATCGATCCCAGCATCCCTCGAGACGTCGCCGCGATCATGGACCCGCTGGGCAACGCGGTCCACGCGGCGCTGGAAACGCCGCTCGTGGCCCGGCGTGTCGCCATCATTGGCTGCGGGCCGATCGGCCTGATGGCCGTCGCGATCTGCCATCTCGCCGGTGCCGTGTTCGTCGCGGCCACCGACATCTCCGAGGCGCGTCTGGCCCTGGCGCGGCGGATGGGCGCCGATCTGGTGATCGATGCCCGCGGGCCGGACGTCGTCCAACGCATCCGCGAGGCGGCGGGCGGCGAGGGCGTGGACGTGGTGCTGGAGATGTCGGGATCCGAGCGGGGTCTGGCCGACGGGCTGGCCGTCCTGCGAAACGGCGGATGGGTGTCGGTGCTGGGCCTGCCGGGGGCCAATGTGTCCGTCGACCTTGCCAACGGCGTGATCTTTAAAGGCGCGCATCTGGCGGGGATTTTCGGCCGCAGGATCTGGCAGACGTGGGAGCAGGGGACGGCGCTGCTGCGAAACGGGCTCGATGTGACCCCGGTGATCACGCACCGGTTTCCGCTGGAGCGGTTCGAGGAAGCGTTTGACCTGCTCCGCACGGGGGCCGCGGGCAAAGTGATACTCTATGTGTAGGGGCGACCATGACGCATCCACTCCACTATCTCGAGCGAGAACTTGACGAACTGAGAGAGCGGGGCCTGTTCCGCTGGCCCCGCCTCCTGGAAGGGCCCCAGGAGCCGGTCGCGCGATACGACGGCCGTGAAGTGATTAATCTGTGCTCGAACAACTATCTGGGGCTGGCCAGCCACGCCAGGCTGAAGGCCGCGGCGCGTCGCGCGGTCGACGAACTCGGCGTTGGATCAGGCGCCGTGCGGACGATTGCGGGGAACATGGCGATTCACAAGGAGCTGGAGGAGGAGCTCGCGCGTTACAAGCACACGGAGGCGACGCTCCTCTACCAGTCGGGGTTCACCGCCAACGCGGGGACCGTGGCAGCCCTGCTGGGGAAAGAGGACATCATCATCAGCGACGAGCTGAATCATGCCAGCATCATTGATGGGGCAAGGCTCTCCGGCGCGGACAAGAAGATTTTCCCCCACAAGGACGTCGCGTCCGCGCGCCGGCTGCTGGAAGAGTCCCGCGGGGCCCGGCACCGGCTGCTGATCACCGATGGGGTGTTCAGCATGGACGGCGATGTGGCTCCCCTGCCGGAGCTCGTCGAACTAGCCGAGGAATTCGGGGCCATCATGATGGTGGACGACGCGCACGCCAGCGGCGTGATGGGCCAGCACGGCCGCGGCACCGTCGACCATTTCAGCCTGCACGGGCGGGTGCACGTCCAGGTGGGGACCCTGTCGAAAGCCTTCGCGTGCCAGGGGGGATACGTGGCCGGCAGCCGCGTGTTGATCGATTATCTCATTCACCGCGCGCGCCCCCTGCTGTTCTCAACGTCTCATCCGCCCTCGGTCGCGGCGTCGGCGCTTGCGGCGGTCCGGCTCGTGCAAGAGGAACCTGAGCTCGTCGAGCACCTGTGGGACAACACCCGGTTCTTCAAGAAGGGGCTCACCCAGTTGGGGTTCAACACCGGCGCAAGCGAAACACCGATCACCCCCGTCATCATCGGCGATGAACGTCAGACCATGGACCTCTCGGACCGGCTGTTTTCTGCCGGCGTCTTTGCGCTGGGGATCGCGTTTCCCACCGTGCCGCGCGGGAAGGCCCGGGTCCGCACCATCGTCACCGCCGCCCACACCCGCACTCACCTCCAGCGGGCGCTCGATGCCTTCGAGCAGGTCGGACGAGCGTTGAACGTGATCTGATGCCGCCTATGAAAGCCTTTACGAAGCTCATGACGCCGCAGGAAGCCCGTGAGGTTTTTGCGCGGGCCTACCGGCCGGAGCCGCTGGGGACGGAGCGGGTGGGCCTGCCTGAGGCGCTGCACCGCATCCTGGCTCAGGACGTCCGGGCGTCAACGGATCTGCCGGCGTTCGACCGATCGACCGTGGACGGGTTCGCGGTCCGCGCGCACGACACGACCCTGGCGTCCTCCGGCAGGCCCGTGACCCTCGACGTCGTGGGAGAGGTGGCGATGGGCGGAGCGGTGCCGTTCGCGGTGGATCGGGGGCAGACGGCGCGGATTCCCACCGGGGGGATGCTGCCGGACGGGGCCGACGCGGTCGTGATGCAGGAGCACGTCGTCCGCAAGGATGGAGCCGTCTCCATCGAACGACCGGTGAAGCCCGCCGACAACGTCGTCCGCCGGGGCGCCGATGTGAGAGCGGGCGAAGTGATCCTGCGGCCCGGCCGGCGCCTGCGCCCGCAGGACCTGGGACTGCTCGCCGGGCTCGACGTGCCCGACGTGACCGTGTATTTGCGGCCGCGCGTTGCCACTATCGTCACGGGCGACGAGCTGGTGCCCCCTGGACAATCGCTCCGCGGCAGTCAGATCCATGACATGAACAGCTACACGCTGTCCGGGCTGATCGTGGAGGCCGGCGGCGTTCCCAGATCCTACGGGATCGTGCGAGACAACCTGGCCATGCTGGTGGAATGCGCCAGGCAGGCCTACCAGCAGTGCGATGCGCTGCTGCTGGCCGGCGGGAGTTCGGTGGGGGACAAAGATGTCGTTACCGACGCCATCGCGGCTCTGGGAGAACCCGGCATCGTGGTCCATGGGATCGCAATCCGGCCGGGCAAACCCACGATCCTGGCGGTGGCCGGCGGGAAGCCGGTGTTCGGACTGCCGGGCAACGTCGTCTCGGCCATGGTCATCTTCGACCAGTTCATCCGGCCGGTTATGCATGGCCTGACGGGGCTGCGTGAAAGCCCCCGTCCGGGCGGCACCGTGCGGGCACGTCTGACCCGGCAGATCACCACCGGCGACCGCGAGGACCACGTGCGCGTCTCCTTGGTGGCGCGGCCCGGCAGTCTCTGGGCGGCCCCCTTGCCCGGCGGGTCGGCGATCATCACGTCGATGGTGCGAGCGGATGGACTCGTCGTCGTGCCGGAGCGCACCACGCTGGAGGAAGGCGCAGAGGTCGAGGTGAGCCTGCTTGGTTAGAAAGCGCCTCACGCATCTGGACGCGCACGGCAGGGCAAAGATGGTCGACGTGTCCGGGAAGCCGCCGACCGTGCGGCAGGCGGTGGCCCGCGGCGAGGTCCACATGCTTCCGGAAACCCTCGAGGCCATCAAGGCCCACGCCCTCGGCAAGGGCGACGTGCTGGCGGTGGCTCACATCGCCGGTGTCCAGGCGGCCAAGCGCACCGACGAGCTGATCCCGCTGGCCCACCCGCTGCCGCTGACCGGCGTGGACCTCACCTTCACGCTTGACGAGCGCGTGGGCGTCGTCACCATCCAGGCCAACGTGACGACCGTGGCGCCCACGGGTGTGGAGATGGAGGCGATGGTCGCGGTGGCCGCGGCGGCGCTGACAATCTACGACATGTGCAAGGCTGTGGACCGGGCCATGACCGTCGAGCGAATCCGGCTCATCAGCAAGTCCGGGGGCCGCAGCGGAGATTACCACCGGGCGGAGGGCCCGTGACCACCCGCGGCCTGGACGGGGTCCGGGTCGCCGTGCTGACGCTGAGCGACTCCATCGCGCGTGGAGAGCACGCCGATACCAGCGGCGACATCGTGGCGCAGGCGCTGACGCCGTTGGGAGCCACAGTTGTCGCCAGAGATATCCTGCCGGACGCGGCCGAGCAGATCAGCCGCCGTCTCCGCACCTATGCGGACGAGCTCCGGGCCGACCTTGTCCTGACCACCGGCGGCAGCGGACTTGCCGCCCGCGATGTCACGCCCGAGGCCACACTGGAGGTCGTCGAGCGACTGGTGCCCGGCATCGTCGAGGCCGCGCGGAGCCGGACCCTTCCGCAGACGCCGCTGGCGATGCTGTCGCGCGGGGTGGCGGGGGTGCGCGGCCGCACGTTGATCGTGAATCTCCCCGGCAGCCCGAAGGCCGTCCGCGAGTGGCTGGACGTCATCCTTCCGGTTCTCCACCATGCGGTCGAACTGCTCCGGGAAACGCCTCGCGAGTGGGGCAGGTCGCACGACGCCAAGGAGACGGGGTAGGAATGCGGGCTGCCAACCGGTGCTTCGTGTGCGGGCAGGACAACCCCATCGGGCTGAAGTTGAAGTTTGCCCGCGCGGATACGGGCGTGCGTGCCGAGTTCACGCCGTCCGAGCTGCATGCCGGCTACGAAGGCTTGGTGCACGGCGGGATCCTGGCGGCGCTGATCGATGACGCGCTCGCCAACATCTGGTTCGTCCGCGGGCAGGAGGCGGTGACAGCCAAGATCGAGGTGCGGTTCCGGCGCGAAGCCAAGCCGGGAGATCGGCTGGTCGTCACGGCGAAGCCGACCGGCGCGAAGGGCGGCCTCAAAACAGCTCGGGCAACCGTGGCGCGCGCCGACGGCGTTGTCGTCGCAGAAGGAATAGGATTTGTCTCTGTGAGGAACGGCGCGTGAGCGAGGTGCTGTGGATCCTCGTCGCCTCCGGGGGGCTGGCGATCGTCGTCGCCCACCACCTGGCTTACTTCCGCAAGACCCGTCCGACCTCGTTTGGGGCCTTCGTCGAAACCGCGGGGTGGCTCATTCTCGTCCTCGTGGCAATCGCCGCCGTGGGCGGCGGGATGGGACAGCCGTCCACCCGTGTCGTTGAGATCGCCGCCGCGATCGTCGGTCTCCTCCTCGTCGGGGTCGGGGCGCAGTTCAAGTAGATGGACGACCCTGACACGAACGTGGCGACCAATCGCCGGGCGCGCTACGAGTATCACATCGAGGAGACGTATGAAGCCGGGGTGGCGCTGACCGGGACCGAGGTCAAGTCGCTGCGCGCCGGGCGCGCCAGTATTGGAGAGGCGTACGCGCGCGTCGAGAACGGTGAAGTGTGGTTGTACCACGTGCACATCCCTCCCTATGAAGCCGGCAGCATCTTCAATCACGACCCGCTGCGCCGGCGTAAGCTCCTCCTGCACCGGGGCGAAATCCGCCGGCTCTTCGGCCGTGTGCAGCAAAAAGGGTACACGCTGGTGCCGCTCCGCCTGTATTTCAAGCGGGGAGTGGCCAAAGTGGAACTCGCCGTGGCCCGCGGGAAGCGGCAATACGACAAGCGCGCAGCCATCGAAGCGCGCGAGGCTCAGCGGAGGATCGAAAAGGCCGTACGCCGCCGTGGATAACGTCTGAACCTCTTAAGAGCCGGGCACACCAGTAGGGAAGGGGGGGAGAGGTGTGTCCGGAGTTCTGACGATCCTTCTGGCAACGATCTGCAGCGCTGCGACGGCGTATCTGGCCCACGCAGTGTCGCTGGCGCATTTCCACCTGCTGGGAGCGATTCCGGTCGGCGGGGTGCTCATCGGTATCGGGGCCGCGATTGGCGTCGCCGTCTCGATCAGGCTCACGTCCGGATACGACACTGCGGGAACGCGCATCTTCGCGCAGCTCGGCGGTGCCTCGGCCTACGCCGGGGCGATGCTCCTCGATTACGTGGCCTTCGAGATGCGTGCCGCGGCGACTGCCGCTCCGGGCGGTGTGGTCGGCATCCTGACGTATACGCAAATGCTGATTGAGCAAGGCGCCGCAGCGATCCTCACCCAACTGCCGTGGAGCGTCGTGCTCCCTGGCTGGGTGACCTCATGGCTGGGAATGGTGCGGCTGCTGATCGAGGTCCTGGCGGCCATCGTGGCGACGGGCTGGTCCATCTCCTATCTGACGGGTGTGCCATTCTGCTGGAGGAATCGCCGCTTCTACGAACTGAAGCACCTTGTGGAAAGCTCCAACGTCAATGCCGTGCAGGAGTGGGAGACCGCGATCAACCAGCGCAGGCCGATCGAAGCACGTGCCGTGCTGGCCCGGGTGCGGGCCGGCAGAGTCGCGTCGGGTGACCGGTACTGGATGCGGATTGCCGTGCACCAGTGTCCGATCTGTCAGGCGGGGCGGGTCCGCATCGAGAGGCGCCGCCGCACACGCCTCGGCCGCATCCGGACCGAGCCGGCGGACGAGATGCAGTTCGACCCGGTCAAGGGATCCGCGCTGCTCGCCACATAACCACCGACCCAATCCACACGATCCACACAATCTTCCCAATTCTCTGAGCCTCAGGTGGTAGTCGCCCCGGTACAGCGTGGTATAGTTATTGTGTAAGGGGGCGAACGGTCTCGACTAGGATGGCAGAAGCGAGGCTGCGCGTCGAGGTGGTCCGGGCCCTCGTTAAATACCTGGACGGCGAATAACCGCCAATACACAGTACGCCTACGCTGCCTAAGTAGCAGCGTACGTCTACCCGGAAGGGCCGGTGGTCCGGGATGGGCGCCAACAGCCGGCTACCGTACGGCGCGCTGTCCGAACGCCGGGCGGGAATCCTAACGGGCTGGCGTGCGGAGGATCCGGCTCGGGGGAGCTTCCGACCGCGAGATCCCATCCCTGAGATACACGCGTAGACGTCCCGCCCTCGCAATCCCAGGACGTGGGTTCGATTCCCACCGCCTCCACCACAGAATCTCTAAGCAGGACGCGGGGTTTCGCCCGCGTCTTTGCTTTTTGGGACGGAATTGGGACAGGGAATTGGAAGATCTTGACCTGGTTTCTTTTGCTTTCCCCGGCCTATCCACGCCAAATTCCAGTGTTATCCACGGAAACTCGCACTTTGCCCACAAGGTGATCCACAACGGCACCCAGAAACCCATCCAGCAATGAACGAATCGAACAGACGGTCGCTACTGGGAGAACCATTGACACCCAATACATGGGGGATTAGACTCTGCGTGGCCCCAGATATTGTGGTGTTCGGTACAGCCGAACAGACATAAGGGTAGCTGACGGAGAGGGGGCTGAGCGATGAGAAGAGTATGAAAACCAACAAGCCAAGTTTGGGCTTGGCTTGTTGGCTTCCGATCTGACCCAGGGGCGAGGAATTCGGTCCGGTGCCCTCGGTCGCATTACCGGCTACGACGTATTCCCGCCGAACTCCTCCCCCTGGGGGCGTCGACCCAGAATTTCTGGGGCAACAAACAGCTACACATTCCGGGCGCACGTCGCTGGCCGGTTGAGCGTAAGTGCCCCCGAACCAGAACTGGAGACGAGCATGGGAACGCGAAACTTCGCCGTGACATGGAGCAGCATGCAACCGATGAGCGAGAATTCCCTCTCCACGGTCCCACCGGAGGGCGGCGTCTACAGGTTGATGCATCTATCCGGCGACAAGAATTTCGTCCACTACGTCGGAAAGGCTCTTGATCTGCGCGCCCGTCTGCGCGACCATCTCCCGGAAAATGAGTTGAATCCCTGCAACGCCCGAAAACTCAGGGATTTCTATTGCCAGTTCCAGTATGCCGTGTGGCCGTCGGCATCTGATCGCGACGACTTGGAGTGGTGGCTCTACGACTACTTCAAGCCCACCTGCAACGAACGGGAGCCGGGCCATTCAGGGCGGTACGATACCATCTGCGTGAATCCAAACAACGGATCTGAGACCGTCTGCCGCAAGGTCTCCGCTCAGATGCTGAGATAAACACACGAAAGGTACTTGCCGAGAGCGAGGCAAACCCAAGTAGGAGGAGGAGGATGGGAAATGAGAGGATCCTAGCCACCTCTTGCCACACTAATCCTTCGGCTGGTGTCGCCCAATATATCGAACACTAGTACGTCTTTACAATTCTACCTGTGGACAACTAGAATCGAGGGTGCCCCAGGGCTTGTGGTGTGGGGACGGTGAAAGCCCCTCCGTCTTGACAGCGAGGCGGGCACGGCTGATCGCGACTTGCGCGAACAGCTGGCCCGCCTCGTTTTGGTGCGCCCGTACCTCAGGGAAGAGAGGGGCCGACTACTAATCGGCTGGTCGTGGGTTTGAATCCCACCGGGCGCGCCATACGATCTGGATTGCGAGCGGGTAGCAGAACAGGTAGCGCACCTACATCGTACCTAGGGGGCTGAGGGTTCGAGTCCATCCCCGCTCATCCACCCTACCCACAACCCACTGTAAAAGCAATATTCAGTGTCGCACGAGACTCCTGCCGGATCACTCAGGTTTTTGCCCCAGGACGACAACCGATAGCCACCAACGTATGTTCGTACTCCACCGGTGTCGCCACCCGCTGTCAGATACACGGCGGCAGGTAAAGGCTTACTCACCATTGAATGATTCCACAAAAAGGGGAGGGTTATTCAATGGCAAGCACACACCGGAGGCGGCGCGGGAGCGATACCTGGCATTATTGTTCTAACTGCTCTAACTGGCCTACTTCGGACTACGATACATCATACTCGCGACCGTCTAGCGGGGAGTCATGCAATGAGTGCCAGTCAAAGCGTCGGGATGGTAATTGCCAATGACCCCGGCGACACAATTTCGTTACTCGCTCGTAATCGTTCTGCTTCTAACTGGCCTCGTTGCTGTTTTGGCGTCGTTCGTCCCCAGGGCGGTAGCTCAGTTTGCCGTCCCTTCTTCAGCACCCATGCCCGCGCTTCCAGAGGAGATTCATCTCCTCCCGTGGGCAACGGCAGACATCGTTCTTAAGCCATTTCCCACTCCTCCTCCCCGGTATGTGTCTTCACCACCCACGCCGGGGGATGGTCAGGCAGGGATAGATTTTGGTCCTACCCAACCAGCAAAGAACGCTAAGGGCTACTATGGGGGTCATCAAGCTCACTTGACGCTTCAATTACCCCCAGTTCCATCCGGTGTCGCCTATCTGTATGCGCCCACTGCGATGAATTCCGGTAACTGTTTGGAAACGGTGACAGCCTACTTCCGCGCCGCCGGCCAAGCCAGTACGCTCCGGGAAGTGTGGACATGGGACCATTGCGTAGCCCACGGTGTTGTAGCTAGGATCACGATTGATGACACGTTTTTCCAGCGGTACATGTATGAGGTCCAAACGCCCCACCTCTTCTTCACGGAGGTCATCCAGGAGAGCAAGACCACCTACACAAGCTTGCTTTTTAGAAAAGACATAGGGTCTTGGGAGGTCATGTACTCGTTGACGACAACAAACAAGCCCCTGGTGCCGGGGGGGTGGTCGCAGCATGAGAACTACTTCAAGTACACCTACGCAAGCTGCCCATCACTGAACAGCGATCCTGGTCGTCCGGTGGGGATTTCGGTGCTCTTCCTGAAGGTGTTCCTGAACAATCGCTGGGTCAACTTGACTACATCCAATTCTGATTATTTTACCCGCGGATGGTGCTTTACTGAGAGTCCAACCTATACGCTCCATGAGTCCGGAGGTCCGGATGCCTCATGGGTGGTGACTACCCCTTGATTTCCTGGGGCAGACAAATCGGTGGGTGAAAATACATGAGAACTAGCAGAGTGCGGATGACATTCGGGATTACATCGATTCTGGCCGCCATCCTGGCTGCAGGGCTTCCAGCCCGAGCGTTTTCGCAGATGAGTTGGGCTGGAAGTTCACCCCCAAAGGGGGGAAATTCTCCGGGGGTTGTTGTGCAGGTAGACACGAACAGCACGCCCCAGCAGCTTGTGGTTGACCTGCTGGGGTCCACCAGACGCACGTTCGTGGTCACGGAGAGAACGGCGGTCACGAAAGTGAATGTTGAAACAAATCAGACTACGCCGATCAGCCTTGACAGAGTCTTCAAAGGTGACTTCGTTATGCTCGTAGTGGAAGTCGGTGGAGGGAGCCCTTGGCCACCGGGAACTTTTGTGAATATCGTCGAAGTGCGGGCCCGCGAAGCCCAGGGCAAGCTTGCCGCGATCAATGGATCCGAGGTGTCATTTGCCGACGGTCGGAAATTCGCGCTCACAGAGAGTGCGCGATTCATTCTGGGGGGGCAATTTGTCTCCCAAGATAAGCTGCAACCAGGAGCCGTGGTCGTCCTACGCCTGAATCCGACAACGGGCCTCGTAACGGGGGGAGAAGTCGCCGGTCCGGTGTCTCGGTGACAAATGTTTCTCACCAGTCCGTTCTTGGAGGAGCGAAGTATCTGCTGAAGATGGGCTCAATCACACAACCCTCGTGTCCGTAGCGGTTCAACCCGTCCTTTTCCCGTCGCCTCCCCCTCAAGAAAGCCTCTCGACGGCGGCCGCCATCTCCTCAGCCTCCGCCGGCCCGTAGCCTTGCGTTACCGTTCGCGGCCCGTGCCCCAACAGCCGGGCCTGCATCTCTTCGCCGACCCCGGCCTGCCGGAGCCGCGACCTGTAAGCGTGGCGGAACGCATGGATCCCGCCGGGGAAGCCAGCGCGGTGCAGCCAGGCGTTCAGGCCCTGTGGCGTGATTTCGAACAGCGCGCCCGACTGCCGGGTCTCGGCGTAAGCCCGCAGGTCTGCGCGCCCCGCGGAGGGCAGCACTAGGACGCGGACCTTGCCGCCCTTCCCCCGCGTGACGGCGTATCCCTCGCGCACGAGCTGTAGCCCATCCGCGGCCGTCATTGCGGGGATGCCGGTCAGCGGGTCGCCGAGAAGCTCGCTCACTCTCGCCCCCGTCCACCACGCCGCGGCCAGCAGGGCCTTCATCCGGGCGTCGGCCTTCCCGCGCAGCGCCGCGTACTCCTCGCGCGTGATCGCCCGCACCCGCTCGACGTCGACTTGCCGGACGGGCGGCGTGCCCCGGTAGTCGCGCAGGATCAGCAGCGACTTCTGCGCCGCCTCGTCGCCGTGGCGCGCTTCGTAGCCGAGGTACCGGCGGACCGCGGACAGCTTCCGCTGAATCGTCTGGGGGCGGTTGGCTCCGTGGTTCAGGCCCGACACCCAGGCCTCGACCGCGTCGATGTCAGGAGGGCGCCCGCCGAGGAACCGCACGAACGCCCTGCTGTCCGCGACGTAGGCCCGCACCGTCCGCTCGCTCCCGCACGTCGCCCGCAAGTGTTCCTCAAACTTTCCCAAGTGCATCGGACCCGCCTCCTTCCGCGGCGTCCTCCGCCATGACGGCGGCGGCGATCCTCTGCTCCAGCCGTTGCCTCTTTTCCTTGGCGGCCTTAGCGGCCTCCTCGCGCGCCTTCGCCCGGGCGCGGCGGTCGGCTAATCGCAGGACATCGGCACGGCGCAGAACCTTTCTCTTCACGAATCGGAGTTCGCCCGATCGGATGACATTGTAAAGTTGGGCGCGTGTCATGTGGGCCTTGCCGGGTTTCCCCGCAGGCAATAGCTCGGCGGCCTCCTCGACGGTCACATACCGGCTCGGCTTCGTCAACTCGGCACCTCCGCGAGGTATCGTAGCCCGGCCTCCGTGATTTTCCTTCCGCTCCGCGTCACGACGGCGAGCCCCGACCGGATGAGGAAAGGCTCGTGTTCTCCCCTGACGTCCTCTGGATCCTCCGCGAGGAAGGCCGCCACCGAATTGACGCCGGCCGTCCCGTCCTCGCACGACGCGAGGAACCGGAGATAGTCGAACTGCGACCGCATGAGGCCCTTCGGCCGTAGCCCCGACAGGTGAAGCGCCTCCCGCACCAGCCCGAGGTCCGCCTCCGCGCGGCCGTCCAGGAGGTTCGCGACCGTCCGCAGGATCCGTCTCACGACCTTCCGCGGCTCGCCGGCCGCGTTTTCGCCAATGAACAGTGCCGTCTCCGCCGTGAGGTCGAATCCCATCCGGACGGCGGACCAGAACGCGATCTCCGCGAGCTCGACCGGGGAGTAGTAGTCGATGAGCACGACCTCCTGAAAGCGCGACTTCAGCGCACGGTGGACGCGCGCCATGTGATTGGTCGTCGCCAGGACCGTTACGTTTGCCGGGCCGTACTTCGCCCCCCGCCACTGGACGTAACCCGAGGTCATGAGACTGTGGAGTGGGTAGGAGGCCGTCCGCGCCATGCCGTCGACCTCGTCCAGAAGGAACACGGCCGGCCTGCCAGCATTCGCGCACAGCTCCCCGACCCGGCCGAGCGTCTGGATCATCTCCGCCTGCGTCGGGAACTCCGCGCCAGTCGATTCGTAGACCGCGTAGCCCATCTCCTCGGCCAGGATGAAGGCCAGCGCCGTCTTGCCGACCCCCGGCGGGCCGTAGAGGAGAAGGTGCGACAGCAGGCGCCCCTCGCGCTTCGCCGCAGCGACCTCCGCCTTGAGGAGCCTGACGGCCTCCTCCTGCCCGACGAACTCCGCGAAGCTCCGCGGCATCGTCGGGTCGCGGGGCTGCGGATCTTCCCGCACGTCCGGTCCGGGCGGCTCCGGCTCGACCACAACCGGCACGTCGACGTAAGGCTCCCCGAACAATAGCCTTCGAATTGCCTCCAGGCCCATGACCGCCTCCCTCAAACCCCCGCGGGAACCTTCGTCCACTCCCACGGCGCGGCCTCGTAACCCTTCAAGGCGTGAACCAGCGCGCGCCGCAACGCCTCGGCGAACTGCGCCGCCTCCGAGTCGTGCCAGCCCGGATGCTCGCAGGACTGGTATTCAAGGCAGTCAAGCGCCTTCAGCGCCTCCGCGACCGTGAGGCGGTAGCCGGGATCCCGCCAAGTGTACGGCTCCCGCGCCCACTCCGGCCGCATAGTCTCGTCGCCGCCGTAGCGGTAGAGGACGCTCCGCAGGTTCTCGGCCAGGAGCATGAAGCCAACCTCAGACGCCCGTTCCGGTTGCGCCTCCTGGCGCGAGGGGTACGCCTTCTCGACGGACGGACTGACGCCCATCGGCGCGGGGTCATGGATCACGCGCGAATGGAAGAAGGCGCAGACCCGCGCGGGCATCCGGAACCCGATCACCTGGCATGACCTGCGGCATCAGTTCGTGACGCTGCTGATCGCAAGCGGAAAGCACCCGAAGCAGATCGGCGAATGGGCGCGGCACACCGACGCCGGCTATTCGATGAAGACGTATGGTCACTTGTTCGACAGCATCCCGATCACACCGGCCGAATGGTGGGACGATTTGCTCTGGCCAGCCGGATGCCCGCACGTCCCGCCGCGCGGGGAACTCGTTGGGACCATTTTGGGACCAAAGTAGACGTTTTTGGACGATACTAGACGGGGGAACGAGGGTTCGCGGAAGTCACGAAACGCCGCATTGACAGCGGCCAACGTGACTAGACACAACTAGACGACAAACGGTGGGCGACCGATTCGATTCCCACCGCCTCCACCAAAAATGCGAAATGGGTCCGTAGTTCAG
>JBIOWP010000129.1:0-5208 GCA_044868695.1 bacterium | reverse complement strand
CGCTGAGCGTCCTGCTCGATCAGGTGACCATGCAGCTCCAGGTGGATGCCGCCGCTGTGCTGCTGCTGGACCCGCGGACCCAGGCCATGTCGTTCGCCGCGGGCCGGGGACTGCGCGGCGATGTCATCGCCGGAGTGCGCGTCAAGGTCGGCGAAGGCGACGCCGGGCGTGCTGCGCTGGAGCGTCGCACCGTGAGCGTCCCCGAGCTGGGAGCCCCCGGCCAGGAGACACCGCGGACGAAAGCACTGAGAGGCGAAGGGTTTGTCGCGTACTTCGCCACACCGCTGGTGGCGAAGGGACAGGTGAAGGGTGTTCTGGAGGTGTTCCACAGGACTCGGCTTGAGCCCAACCAGGAATGGCTGGGGTTCCTGGAAGCGCTGGCCGGGCAGGCTGCGATTGCGGTCGATAACGCTTGGTTGTTTGCCGACCTGCAGCGGGCCAACGTGGATCTCGTCCTCGCCTACGACAGCACCCTGGAAGGGTGGTCGCGCGCGCTGGATCTGCGGGACCGGGAAACCGAAGGCCACACGCTGCGCGTGATGGAGAAAACGCTCCAGCTCGCGCGGGCGATGGGCCTCAGCGACGACGAGCTAGTGCACGTCCGCCGCGGCGCGCTGCTGCACGACATCGGCAAGATGGCGATCCCAGACAGCATCCTGCTGAAGCCGGGCCCGCTGAGCGACGACGAATGGGTCATTATGAGGAAGCACCCGGTCCACGCGTACGAGCTGCTTTCGCCGATCCCGTATCTGCGGATGGCCCTCGACATTCCCTACTGCCATCACGAGAAGTGGGATGGAACCGGCTACCCTCGGGGATTAAAGGGAGAACAGATCCCGAAGGCGGCCCGGATCTTCGCGGTGGTAGACGTCTGGGATGCGCTGCGCTCCGACCGGCCATACCGTCGCGCCCTGACAGAGGGCGCGGTGCGGGAACACATCGCGTCGCTTTCGGGCACGCACTTCGAGGCGAAGGTCGCAGAGCTCTTCTTGAGAATGTCGCCGACACCAGAGGAGCAATCTGCGATGGAAGGCGCGCACCGGTAGGCCGGCAGGGGGAGCGTTTGACAACCTCAGACCCCACCTCTATAATGAGCGGTGGCCGTCAAGTCTTTTTTGTTTTCTGAGGGGATTTGTGGCCCGTCTCACAGAGGCGAACGTGAATCAGCAGCCAGCGAGAATCCCCGCCCGACCGGCCGCGGCGCGAAGAATCCCGGAGGTCTGGGACCGATTTGTCCACTACATCCGTGAGGTCATCGCCGAGCTCAAGCGGGTGGACTGGCCCAGCCGTACGGAGGCGGTGGCGTCCACGATTGTCGTGGTCGCCGTTCTGCTGCTGATGGCGGGGTACCTGGGTCTGTGGGATTACCTGTTCTCGTTGGTCTTTACGCGCGTACTGGTTCCATAACTGCTCCCGCGGTGGCTTTCATGCTCGAAGATCCCTCGATGGAAGAGAAAATCAAGGAAATCTTCGCCGATGAGCCCGAGCCTGCTCCGGCCCCCGAGGCCGCTGCGCCTGAGGCGCCGGTGGAAGAGGAGAAACCCCGGGATCCGCGCGCAAAGTGGTTCGTGATCCACACCTACTCCGGCTACGAGAACAAGGTCAGGACGAATCTGGAGCGGCGGATGCAGTCGATGCGGTCCCAGGGCGGCGAGAAGATCCTGCAGGTCCTGGTGCCGACCGAGAAAGAGAAGGAAATCAAGGGCGGCAAGCGGCGCGAAGTCGACCGGAAAATCTACCCCGGCTACGTGCTGGTTGAGATGATTATGGAAGACGACTCCTGGTATGTCGTGCGGAACACGCCGGGGGTGACGGGCTTCGTGGGGTCAGGCGCGCGGCCGGTCCCGCTGGAAGACCAGGAGGTCAAGCGGCTGCTGAAGCAGCTGCGGGACGAGACACCGAAGTACCGGATCACGTTCCAGAAAGGGTCGCAGGTGCGCATCACCTCGGGGCCGTTCATGGATTTCACCGGCGTGGTGGACGAGGTGATGATGGAGAAAGAAAAAGTCCGCGTGCTTGTCTCGATCTTCGGACGGGCCACGCCCGTGGAGCTGAATTTCGGACAGCTCGAGAAAGTCTAAGAACTGGGGTTCACATGGCGAAGAAGGTCATCGCAGTCGTCAAACTTCAAATCCCTGCGGGCAAAGCCACTCCGGCCCCGCCTGTCGGCCCGGCGTTGGGCCAGCACGGCGTGAACATCATGGAGTTCTGCAAGTCGTACAACGAGCGCACCGCCGCCATGGCCGGGACGATCGTGCCGGTGGAAATCACGGTGTATGCCGACCGCACGTTCTCTTTCATCACCAAGACCCCGCCGGCATCGGTACTGCTCCGTCAGGCCGCGGGGGTCGAGAAGGGGTCCGGCGAGCCGAATAAGACCAAGGCCGGGAAGATCACCAAAGCACAGGTACGCGAGATCGCCCAGCAGAAAATGCGCGATCTCAACGCCCACGACGTTGACGCGGCGATGCGGATGGTTGAGGGCACCGCGCGCTCGATGGGGATTCAGGTCGTCGAATGAAACGGGACGAGGTTTGAGGATGGCCACACGCGGCAAGCGATACGCCGAGAGCGCAAAACTGGTCAATGCCGACACGCTGTACACCCCTGCGGACGCGGTGCGGCTGCTCAAGCAGATGGGGAGGGCGAAGTTCGACGAGACGGTAGAAGTCGCCATCCGTTTGGGCGTTGATCCCAAGCAGGCCGACCAGCAGGTGCGCGGAACGGTCCCGCTGCCCGCGGGCACCGGCAAGTCGGTCCGCGTGCTGGTGTTCGCCAAAGGCGAGAAAGTCAAGGAGGCGGAGGCGGCCGGTGCGGACTACGTCGGCGCCGAAGACCTCGTGGAGAAGGTACAGGGCGGCTGGACGGATTTCGACATTGCCGTCGCCACCCCTGACCTCATGGGGACGGTCGGCCGCCTGGGTCGGATCCTTGGGCCGCGGGGTCTGATGCCCAACCCGAAAGCCGGCACGGTAACGTTCGACCTCACCAAAGCGGTGCGGGAGATCAAGGCCGGGAAGATTGAGTACCGGACCGAAAAGGCCGGGATCATTCACGCCGGGATCGGCAAGGCGTCGTTCACCGAGGAGCAGCTTCTGGCCAACCTCACCGCGCTGCTGGAAGCGGTCATCCGGGCGAAGCCGGCGGCGTCCAAGGGCCAGTTCTTTCGCTCCATCACCCTGACCACCACGATGGGGCCGGGGATCAAGATCGATCCGGCCAAGGCAGAAGCGCTGCTGAAGGCGGCGACCGCGTAGGCTTGCAGCGAAGCACGGCGCGTGGTACACTGACCGCCGTCGGCAAACTGAATAGGGGAGCCACAGACAGCAGGCGCGCGCGTGCGCGTAATGGCCCGTAAGGGCCGCCTGCCGAGGCGAACGAGCACAGGGCCTGTGTCTGCGGCGGGCCCGTTTTGTTTTCGCAGCGAGGGAGACAGATGGACGCAGCAACGCAGACCAAGGAACGCCACCGGACGGCGACGCACGTCGCTCGACCTGAGAAGCAGCAGGAAGTCGAGCTGCTCCGGGAGCGCCTCGCGCAGGCGGCGGCAGCCGTGCTCACCGACTACCGGGGCCTCAACGTCGCCGAGCTCGCGCAGCTGCGGGGTAAACTGCGAGAGAGCGGCGTGCAGTACAAAGTGGTCAAGAACACGCTGCTGAAGCGGGCGGCCGACAGCCTGGGCATCGAAGGCCTGGAGCCGCTCCTGCAGGGTCCCACTGCCGTCGCATTCAGCCGCACCGATCCGGTCGAGCCGGCCAGGATCCTGCTGGAGTACATCCGGCAGATGCGCAAACTGGAAATCAAGGGCGGGTTGGTGGAAGGCAGGGTGATGACGACCGACCAGATCAAGAGGCTGGCCGGCCTGCCGTCCAGGGCACGGCTGCTGTCGCTGGCGCTGGGGTCGATGAAGTCGCCGCTCGCCGGGCTCGCCGGCGTCCTCACCGGCCTGCAGCGCAACCTCGTCTACGCGCTCGACCAGATCCGGACACAAAGGGAAGCGAAAGCATAGGACAATCTGTTGAATCCATTGGATCTATTGAATCTTTTGAATCACGAGACTCCCTAGATGCAACAGATTCAATGATCCAACAGATCCAAAGATCAACAAAAGGGGGTACTGACGTGGCAGAGGTCAAGACGAAGTCGGGGAAAGTGGGCAAGGACGAGATCGTCGAGGCAATCGGCAATCTGACCGTGCTCGAGCTGGCCGAGCTCGTCAAGACGTTGGAGGAGAAGTTCGGTGTCACCGCGGCCGCTCCGGTTGCCGTCGCGGCGTCGCCGATGGGCGGCGGGCCGGCCGGTGCCGCGCCGGCGGTCGAAGAGCAGACGGAGTTCGATGCCATCCTGAAGAGCGTCGGCGACAAGAAGATCCAAGTGATCAAGGTCGTGCGGGAGCTGACCGGGCTGGGTCTGAAGGAAGCGAAGGACCTGGTCGACGGCGCTCCCAAGGCGGTCAAGGAGAAGGTCAGCAAGACCGAGGCCGAACAGATTAAGGCGAAGCTCGAAGCTGAAGGCGCACAGATAGAGATCAAGTAAGAAACGGGCAGCGGGAAGCCCGCCGGCTCCCCGCTGCCCGTTTCCCGTTTCCGGCCGCCGGTGGGTATTGACGGGACCAGGCCCGCCAAGTATCATGGGGGTTACGGTCTTGACGACCAGGACGCTGACGCCGGGACCTTGGAGTTTGACGCCGACAACCGAAAGCGAGGCGACGGAGCCTTGCTTTCGCTGTTTCATTGAGCGCCACGATCCCTGCTAACAACACGCGACGAACGACCGCCTGGAGGGGGCCAGCGCGTCCCCCCGGGCTTCTCATCGTGCGTCCCACGCCATCGGGTGCGGGCGCATCGCAGTTTGTGTGAAACCTCGCTGGAGGTGAAGGGGTCCCCGTGAAAACACGTGCTCGACGCAAGTTGGTGCGCACCGCCGCCACGACCCCGGCCCGCGCCCGCCTGGCGATGGCCGGGCAGGTGGTGACCCGCGGCCGCCGCGCGCGGGTCAGTTTTGCCAAGATCCCTGAGATCCTGGACGTCCCCGATCTCATCGAAGTGCAGCGGCGCTCGTACGAATGGTTCTTGCGGGAAGGGATCCGCGAGGTCTTTGAAGAGGTCTCGCCGATCCAGGACTTCACCGGCAACCTCGAGCTGCACTTCGCGCTCGATACCAGCCGCAAGCGCACGGAGCCGCCCAGCGTCTTCGACGAGGGGCCTG
>JBIOWP010000128.1:0-8228 GCA_044868695.1 bacterium | reverse complement strand
GGACCCGGCCTTCATGCGGGCGCTGCGGAACACCGTGGCGGTCGCGTCATTCACCACGCTGCTGGCGCTCGCAGCGGGCGCCCTCGCCGCCTACGCCTTTGCGCGGTTCGACTTCGCCCTGAAGCGACCGCTGTTCTTGAGCGTGTTCCTGCTGCGGATGATCCCCGCCTTCACCCTGGCCATCCCGCTCTTCGTGACGATGCGGGCGTATGGGTTGATCGACACGATCGCGGCCCTCGTCCTCACGCACACGACGCTGGTGCTGCCGGTCTGCATCCTCATCATGCGGACATTCTTTGAGAATCTGCCCGTCGCGTATGAGGAAGCCGCCATGGTCGACGGCGCGACGCGCCTGCAGGCCGTGGCGCGGGTGGTGCTGCCGCTGAGCGCGCCCGCGCTCATGGTGGCGGCTGTGCTGTCGATGATCTCCTCGTGGAACGACTACCTGTTTGGGCTGCTGTTCACACTGTCGAAAGCCCGCACCCTGATGGTGGCCATCGCCGACGTGGAAGGCGTCTTCTACGTCGACTACCCGTTGATCGTCGCGCGCGGGATGATCGCCCTGCTCCCGCCGGTCATTGCCGCCTTGGGCTTTCAGCGGTACCTGGTCCGCGGCCTGACTGGCGGCGCGCTGACACAATGAGACTGAAGGAGCGCCGCGCATGAAGCTCGCCGCGTTCAGCACCGCCGGCCACCCCGCCATCGGCGTCGTGGCCGGCGAGGAACTGCTCGACCTCACGGCAGCCTGGCCGTCGCTGGCGGGAGGCGATGGGCCGGCGCCGTCCACGCTGGTGGACCTGCTGGCGCGCGACGGCCTGTTGACCCGCCTGGCCAGGACGCTGGCCGGCGCGGCCCCAGTCAATGCCCCCCGGCATCCTCTAAGCCGGGTGTCCCTGCATGCACCGCTGGCCACCTGCGGCAAGCTGATCTGCGTGGCGTCCAACTACGCCGCGCACATCGCCGAAGCCGGCCAGCAGGCCCCGTCGGACCGGCACGTCTACACCCCCTGGTTGTTCTTGAAACCCGCCACATCGATCATCGGGCCCGGGGCGCCGATCCCCGTTCCCCGCGCAGGCCAGGCCATCGACTGGGAGGTGGAACTGGCGGCCGTCATCGGGCGGCCAGGCAAGTACATCCCCGCGGATCAGGCGCTGCGCTACGTGGCCGGCTATACGATCGTTAACGACGTGTCGGAGCGCCGGTTCCGCGCACCCGCGGGGCGGGCGGTGCGGGAGTGGGACAAATTCTTCGACTGGCAGCACGGCAAGTGGTTTGACGGCTTCGCGCCGATGGGGCCCTACCTCGTCACCGCCGACGACATCCCGGATCCCCAGGCCCTGGCGATCGAACTCCGCCTGAACGGGCGCGTGCGGCAGCGCGGCTCCACCGCGCAGATGATCTACTCGGTCGCCGAGCTCGTGGCGTTCGCGTCGACCATCATGACGCTGCTGCCGGGCGACGTGATCGCGACGGGGACCCCCCAAGGCGTCGGCAGCGCCGCCGGGGAATTCTTGCATCCCGGAGACACGATCGAGTGCGAGGTTGAAGGGCTGCACGTCCTCTCCAATCCCGTCCGCGCCGAGGACGATCTCGCCGAGGTCGGTTAGGGAGGCGCACGGCATGCCCGTCCGCGTGTCGGTCATCGGCGTCGGCGCCCCCTGGCACCACCTGCCGGCGCTGTCCCGTCTGCCCGGCGTGGCGCTGGTCGGACTGTGCGATGTGGACGAGGTGCGCCTGCAGGATGCCGGCCGGACCTGCGGCGTGGACGCGCTGTTCACCGACTACCGCACGATGCTGGACCGCGTGGCGCCTGAGGCCGTCTACGTCCTACCGAGCGTCATGCGGACCGTGGAAGCGGCGACCGCATGCTTGGAGCGCGGCCTCCACGTGTTTGTGGAGAAGCCGCCCGGGATCCGCGCGGCGCACACGCGCGAGCTGGCTCGTCTGGCCGCTTCCCGCAGGGTCATCTCGATGGTGGGGTTCAACCGCCGGTTCCACCCGCTGGTCACGGCGGCGCGCGAAGTGCTGACGCGCGGGGGGCGGCCGTCGGCTGTCATCGCCGAGTGGTGGAAGCCGCTGTTGATGGGCGACATGGGCAAGACGTTCCCGGAACCGGTGCTCCGGCACCTGCTGTCGGTCACGACCATCCACAGCGTCGACCTGCTGCGCTTTCTCGGCGGCGAGGTGGACGACATCCAGGCGGTCGGAGGTCAGTTCTACAGCCCACACCTGGACGCCGTCCATGCGCTGCTGCGGTTCAAGGACGGCGGGGTGGGCATCCTGCTCAGCGACTACCACACCACGAAGCTGGAACGGCTGCAGGTGCACGGCCGCGGGTGGCTGGTCGAGTTGAGCGGGGTCAACGCGCCGTACCGGGAGGGGCGCCTGTACGAGGGCGGCAGGTGGCGTGCGCTGCTGGTCCCGCCGGGGGAACGCACCGACCCCGATGGATTCTTTGACGAAGATGAGCACTTCGTCGCCTGCGTGGCGGGAGGCCGGCGCGTCGGCCCGCAGGGATCGGATCTGGAGGACGCGGCACGAACGATGGAACTCGCCGAGGCCATCGAGGCCGCCTCGCGTTCCGGACGAGAGGTGACGCCGTGAAGGTGACGGATCTGGACACCCCGATCCTGATCGTCGACCTGCCCCGCATGGAGCGGAACATCCACCGCATGGGGGAGTTCGCGCGCGATGCCGGGATCGCGCTCCGGCCGCATGTCAAAACTCACAAGATCCCTGCTCTGGCCCACATGCAGCTGGCGTCCGGCGCCCACGGGGTGACGGTGGCCAAAGTCGGTGAAGCCGAGGTGATGGCCGCCGCAGGCATCACCGACATCCTGGTCTGCTATCCGACGCTGGGGGCGGAGAAACTGGAACGGCTGGCCCACCTGGCCCGGCGCGCCCACATCACGGTCGCCGTGGACTCACCGGAAGGGGCGCGCCAGTTGTCCCAGGCCGCCCGTGGCTACAACGTGCAGTTCGATCTTTTTCTTGAAGTGGACTCCGGCCTCAACCGCTGCGGGCTGCCGCCGGGAGACCCGGTGGTAGACTTCGCGAAGCAGATCGCGCGCCTGGACGGCGTGGAGATCACCGGCGTCTGCACGCACGCCGGCCACGCCATCCGTGCGGCCACGCCGCGCGAACGGGATGCGATCGCCCGGCATGAGGGTGAATGCGTGGTCTTCACCCGAGACCGGCTGCAGGCGGCGGGCATTCCGATCCGTGACGTGAGCGTCGGATCGTCTGCGACAGTGCGGGTGTCCGGCCGGGTGCCGGGCGTGACGGAGATCCGTCCGGGGACCTACATCTTCAACGACTACATGCAGGCGACCGCCGGCGCCTGCGCCGAGGACGATTGTGCGCTGAGCGTGCTCAGCACTGTGGTCAGCCGTCCCTCTCCCGACCGGGCCATCCTGGACGCCGGGAGCAAGTGCCTCTCTAGCGACTTCCACCGGATGACCGACCGGATGAGTGGGTACGGCTACCTGAAAGGAAGCAACGGGATGCTCGTCGCGCGCGTCAGCGAGGAACACGGCGTCGTGATGCTCAAAGATAGCGATCCCCCACTGGGAATCGGCGACCGTGTGGAGATCATCCCCAACCACGCCTGCGCCGCACTCAATCTCTGGGATGTGCTGCACGGAGTGCGCGACGGCGAGGTGGAAACCGTGTGGCCGGTGCTGGCCCGGGGGAAGGTGCGGTGAGCGTGCGGGTCTACCGCGCCGGGATCGTCGGCTGCGGCCGCAAGGCCGCCACGCTCGACGACGAGGTGCGCTGCCGGATCAACTACAGCATCCCGCCTGACGCCCATGCCGCCGCCTACCGGCAGGTGCGCAGCGTCACGCTCGCCGCCGCGGCCGATCCCAACGAATCCAAGCGGCGGATGATGCGCGAGCGGTGGGGCGTCTCCGCCGTGTACGACGACTACCGGGAGATGCTGGACCGGGAACGGCTCGATCTGGTCAGCGTGACGACACGCGCGCCGTTGCACGCCGCGGTGACGATCGCGGCGGCAGGCGCAGGCGTCAAGGGGATCCTCTGCGAGAAGGCGATGGCCTCGAGCCTGGACGAGACCGATGCGATGATTGAGGCCTGCGCGCGGGCAGGCACGACACTCCTCATCAACCACACCCGCCGCTGGCATCCCACCTACGCGGGCGCGGGTGAGGCGCTGCGCGCCGGCGCGATCGGCACCCTGCGGTGCATTATGGGGATTTGCCCGGGGCCGCTCATCCACAACGGCACGCACCTGTTTGACCTGATGCGCCTTTTCGGCGGGGACGTGGCGTGGGTGTGCGGGCAGGTTCGCGACAACGCGGGGGAGGACGCGCCGGGACGCGCGGCGCTAGCGTTCCGCAGCGGGGCGGCGGGGTTCGTCGACCTGGACAGCAGCCTGGGCCTGGCGATCGAGCTGCAGGGGACCGCGGGGCGCCTGTTCATCGATCCCGCCGTGGACGGTTTCACCATTTGGGAATACAGGGATCCGCCGCGCGCTGCCGGCGATCCGGCCTGGTATCAGGGCAGGCCCTGCCGGGAGCGGGCGATCCGCCACGTCGGCAACAGCGAAGCCGTGGGCACCCTCGTCGCTGCGATCCAAGAACTCATCGCGTGTGCGGAGGGAGACGGCGAGGGACGCTCCAGCGGCCGGGACGGACAAGCGGCATTGGAACTCGCCCTTGCCGTGTATCAGTCGCACGAGCTGGGGGGCGCGCGGGTCACGCTGCCGATGCAGAACCGTACGTTCACCGTATTGTCCCGCTGAGGTCGCACAATGGGAACCGTCCTGCTGCGAGGCTGCAAGGCACTGCACTTGGAGGGCATTCCATCGGGAGCCACCGTGGATGTTGGAATCGGTACCGACGGCGCCGTGGCACTGGCCGGCACATGGGAAGGCGCTCCGCGGTTCGATCAGGTCATTGACTGCCGGGGAGCGTGGCTGTCGCCGGGGTGGATCGATCTCCACGTCCACTGCTACTACGGCGGTACCTGGTTGTCCGTCCGGCCCGATCTGGCAGGCCCGCCGACCGGGGTCGGTCTGGCAGTTGACTGCGGCAGCGCGGGGGAAGCCAACTTCGCCGGGCTGCGCGAGTTCATCATCGAGGCCGCGGCGTTCCCGATCCTCGCCTACCTGAACGTCAGCTCAATCGGGCTCGTAGGCGCCAACCGCGTCAGCGAGCTGGTCAGCGAGACCGTACTCAACCCCGCCCGGGCGGCGCAGTGTGTCGAGAGGCACCGCGACCTGATCCGGGGCATCAAAGTGCGCGCCAGCGATCAGGTGGTGATGCGGTGGGGGATGGCGCCGGTCCGGGCCGCCAAACAGCTCGCCCGCGCGGTCGGCCTGCCGCTGGTCGTGCACATCGGTGAGGCTCCGCCGACGCTGGGGGAGGTGCTCGACATCCTGGAGCCCGGAGATATGATCACGCACTGCTTCACCGGCCGGGTCACGGCGTCGATCGCGCGGCACGAGCCATACTTCAGACGCGTGCAGGCGATGGCGGGCGAAGGACTGCTCCTCGATGTCGGCCACGGCCAGGGCAGCTTCAACTACGCCACGGCCCGGCGGGCCGTTGAGCGCGGGCTACTGCCGTCGAGCATCAGCACTGACCTGCACATCGGCTGCGTGTGGGGCCCAGCCTGGGACCTGGCGACCGTCATGTCTAAGATGGTCACGGTAGGGATGAAGGTCGAAGACGTGGTGGACCGGGTCACAACGCTCCCGGCGCGGTTCCTCGGCGAAGCCGGGTGGGGCCGGGCGACCCAAGGCACGCCGGCACGCTTTACGGTCTTTGAAGTGAGCGACGGGGAAGAACCCCTCCCGGATTCCGACGGGAACGTCGAGGTGATCCGCCGTTTCTTTGAACCGCGCTACACCGTGATCGGCGCGGCGGTCACCGCGGCCGCCCGCAACACGACGCGTGATCGCCGGAGTACGTCTATCTAGCTGGCCTTGCTGTGGAGGACACGCGACGGGATCTTTGTATTTCTCCGGGTTTGCCGGTGGACGGTCGATCGACTCCGTCCTGCGTCAACTGTCTTGGTCGTCGGCCTCAACGGGCCGCCGCATTCGAGGCATCCGAGCTCCATACCTAAGAAGAATCCGATGGACGTCCCCCATCCGCACTCCTGGCACCGGTAGGTCATCCCGTATCCTCCAAACAAATGTTTGGTAGAGCCACCTACTAAAGAGTGACCACATAAAGATATCCCTGCGCTGATGGGGAGAACAACCAGGTGTTGACCTGATCCAGTCATCGGGAAAAGTCCCCATATGGCCCCACAGGGGAAAAGCAAGAGCACGGACCCGAATTGGCTGGCCCGTGCTCTTCTCTCTGGTGCCGGGGGAGGGAATCGAACCCCCCACGCGCGGCTCTTCAGGCCGCCGCTCTACCAACTGAGCTACCCCGGCGTATATGTGACTCCGAAGCCAGAAAACTGCCAGTCCAGGCCTTGCAACCCAGGTAACTTGGAAAGGCCTTGCTAGGAGCGCAGATGTGACAGGCGAGGCCGATCTACACTATCCAAGCCACCTTTGCAAGAAAAACAAGACTTGGCGGGAGCGACGGGATTTGAACCCGCGGTCTCCTGCGTGACAGGCAGGTGTGTTAGCCAAGCTACACCACGCCCCCGCAATTCGTCCGCAAAGGCATTATACGTGCCGGGCGGACTGCGGGTCAATGCAGCTGGTGGTCACTCACGCTCGCGCTTGATCCCCCACTCTACGACCCCATCTTCCAGCCTGTCGATGGGCAGTGTCTTGGTCTTGTCGACCGGGGGCGTCTTCTCGATCCGCTGCGTCTGCTCGGTCTGCGCGGGCTCCTCGGTTCGCTGCGGCTGCTCCGGCCGCAGAGGCTGCTTGACCCGCTGCGGCTTCTCGACGCGCGGTGGCTGCTCGACCCGCTTTGGCTGTTCGACCGGCTTTGGTTGCTCGACCGGCTTCGCAGGCTTGACGAGCTCCTGGACCTTGGCGATGATCCGGGGCGCCCGCTTCTTGGGCGCCGGTGCCGGCTCCGGCTTCGCCGGCTGCTGGCCGTTCGCAGCCATTCGCAGGGCGCGCTTGCCTGCCCGCTTCCGGCTCAGCCGCACCGCTTTGGGGAGCTGATGCCGCCGCACCGTCCCGCCGCTCAGGTTCGGCGTTTCCATCACCCTGTTCCCCATCTCGAGCCTCCCTGGAGAGTTGGTACAAAGAGGTTTCCTCTTCAGGAATGCCCTCCAATGGGCGGGGAGAGACGTTCCACCTCGTCCAGGAATGGACGAACACGAATCGAACAGCGACAGCATGGCGGATCTTCCGTCGCATCTGCGGCTTGCCTATCATGCGCACCTCCCGCATCCAGCCGAGATCCCGCTGGAACAGGTCTATGCGGCGCTGGACCTGCCCTCAGGCGACGGCACGCGTCCGTTCATTTATCTCAACATGGTGCAGACCTTCGACGGGCAGACCGTCCTGGGCGGAGGATCCTGGACCATCGGCACTGAGGTGGATCATCACCTGTTCCGGCAGCTGCGCGTGCATGCCGGCGCCGTGCTGTACGGCGCCGGCACCCTCCGTAAAGACGACGTCATCGTGACCACACATCCTGCCCTCCAGGAACGGCGCGTCCGGGAGGGGCAGCCGCCGAACCCTCTGGGGATCGTCGTCACGGGCAGCTGCCGTTTTCCGCCTGATGTGTTCGCCAAGAAGTTTTTCCGGCGCACCGACCTGGAACGGATGGTGATCACGACACCCCGCGCCGCGGCGGCGGATGTCGAGCGCGTGCGCGCCGCCGGCGTGGCCGTTGAGGTCGTCCCCGCGACCGCGGACGGGATGGTTGATCTGAGCGCCGTCATCCGCTATCTGGCCGGGCGGCGCATCGGCCGTGTGCTGTGCGAGGGCGGGCCCACCCTCAACGTCGGCTTGGCCCGATCAGGCCTGCTGGACGAGGTCTTCGTCACGGTCTCTCTGCGAGTGGGAGGCGATGCCCGCGAGCCCCGTCTCTTTACCGCCCCCGTGACCGACCGGCCGCTCCTGCTGGTCAGCGAGTACCACTATCGAGCTCCGCAGGGGGTCCAGGAGCTGTATTTCCGGTTCCGGTACCCCCGCTAGCGTGTCTGGCATCGAACGTGCTGGAATGTTCATGGAAGATCGGGGGCATCTACTGCAGTAGGGGGGAATCGACAACCGCATGACCATCTCGGGCCGGGCGCAGGCCGCCGCCAACGTCGTGCGCCGCCTCAACGCGGCAGTCAAA
>JBIOWP010000127.1:0-14936 GCA_044868695.1 bacterium | reverse complement strand
GGGCTCGGCGCATAGCGGGTCCGGACGGTCATGTGAAGAGCATGCTGACCGACTGGTCTTCGTGGATGCGCCGGATCGCTTCGGCCAGCAGCGGCGCGGCCGACAGCACCCGCAGCTTCGGGAGATGGATACTGGGCGGCAGCGGGATGGTGTTCGTCACGACGACTTCGCGGATCTCGTCGCGCGCGAGGCGGTCGGCGGCCGGACCGGCCAGCACCGCGTGCGTCGCGCAGATGTGGACCTCGGGCCGGGCTCCCTCGCGCATTAATGCATCCACTGCGCCCGACAGTGTCCCGGCCGTACTGATGACGTCCTCAATCATGATCGGCGTCCGGCCTTCCACCTCGCCCACCACCTGCACCGGTTCCTTCGCGTCCTTGCCGACGCGCCGCTGGAAGATGATGGCCAGTGGCAGGTCCAGCCGGTCCGCCAGCTGCTTGCTGCGCCTCACGGTGCCGTCGTCGGCGGCCACCACGACCGCGGTCGGCAGCCGCTTCTCGCGCAGGTAATCGGCAAACAGCGGCAGGGCCCGCAGGTGGTCCACCGGAATGTTGAAGAAGCCCTCGATCTGCCCGGCGTGCAGGTCCACGGTCAGCACGCGGTCCGCGCCCGCGGTGGTCAGCAGGTCCGCGACGAGCCGGCCGGTGATCGGCTCCCGGGGCGCGTCCTTCTTGTCCTTGCGCGCATACCCGTAATACGGCATCACGGCGGTGATGCGCCCGGCCGAGGCCCGGCGCAGTGCATCGATCATGATCAGCAGCTCCATCAGGTGTTCGTTGACCGGATGGCAGGTGGGCTGCAGCACAAAGGCGTCTACCCCGCGCGCGTTCTCTTCGTACCGGACGTAGATCTCACCGTCGGCAAAGCGGGTAATGGTCACGCGGCCGGAAGGCACGGCGAGATACCCGGCGATCTCCTCTCCCAGTGGAGGATTCGCGGTGCCGCAGAAGAGCTTCAGCTCCCCGTAGCCGTCCATGCCGTCTCTAGATTACCAGGAATTCCCTGAAAAACGCCGGAGGAAAACCGTCAGCGGGCCTGCACAAGGAACTTGATGGCGGTGCGTTCCTCTCCGTCGATCATCACCTTGGTGAACGCGGGAATCGCCACGAGGTCAATCCCGTTAGGGGCGACAAACCCACGGGTGATCGCTATCGCCTTGACCGCTTGATTCACCGCGCCGGCTCCCACGGCCTGGAGCTCCACGGACCCTCTTTCGCGCAGCACCGCGGCCAGCGCGCCGGCGACGGCCTTGGGCTTGGAATCCGCCCCGACCTTGAGCACGTCCGGCATCGGACCCTTCGCCCCGGGCCTCGCTTCGACCACGTGTCCCTCCATCGGCCTTCCACTATTTCGTATGCCCATAAGTAATTCCTTCTGTCCTCTGCAACAGCGCCGCTGCAAGGTCCGCCGCGCGACGCGCATCGTCGCGCAGCGCTACCGCGCGTGCCCGCGCATGGGACCGCCACGAGTCCCGAGTCTCCCACGTTCGACGAAGCTCGCGGCGGACGGCCTCGGCCTGCAGGGACTCCAGCGACAGCGTGCTTCCGATTCCGATCTGCCGGAACAGGCTGGCGATCTTGGGATCGTACGCGAGGCCGACCGCCGGCACGCCCAGCGCCGCGGCCCAGATGAGCGCGTGCAGGCGCATGCCCACCAGCAGGTCCAGCATCCCGACCACGGCCATGGCCTCCGGAGCCGGGAGGCCCGCCACCACACGAGCCCCCAACACGCGTGCCGCGCGCGTACACACCTGCAGATCATGGGTGGGATGAAACGCCAGCACGACGACCTCTCCGCCCAAGTCGGTGCAGGCGCCACGGAGACCGTCCAGCAGCGCGGTCAGGTGCGCGTTATCCGCCCACGGGCGCAGCACCAAGCCGACCCGGGGCCGCCGGGTTCCCCCAACCACGTCGGCAACCCCCGCCGGCGGAGCTGGCTCCAGGCCGAACGCCGGGTCGGCAACCACGTGGACCGGGCGGCGAACCCCGGCGTCCTGCAACAGGGTCCGCGACTCTTCGTCGCGGACGGTCACGACGTCCACCCGATTGAACACCAGCGCCAGCAGCACCCGGAGCCACCGGCGCCGCAGGGGTCCCACGCCCTGAGCGTACACCATGACGCGGCGCGCCAGCACCGTCGCCAGACCCAGCAGTGTGAGATAGTACAGGGCGCTGCGGACGCTGGTCGCGTCTTGAATCAGGCTGCCGCCCCCGCTGATAAATACGTCCGCGCCGGCGATGGCGCGCACCGCCCCAACCGACCGGGACACGGCCTGGACACCGTGAACGCGCCGTGTCTGCGCGGGATCGCCCGAGAGCACGGTGATCTGCGCCTGCGGGACACGCTTGCGCAGCGCTGCCAGCATGGCCGCGAGCACCGCCTCGTCGCCGACGTTGCCGAATCCGTAATATCCGGAGATGACGGCGCGCATGCCGCCGCTAAGAGGAACCCGGGGGCGATGGGCCGAGCCGCGACGCGATGGGAGCGACGACGTAGACCAGCACCAGGAACCCGATGAGACCAAAGACACTGCCTAGCACCAAGGCGTTGGCCGTCCGCCACGCGGAGTAGATGAGCGGCGTGTGAATGTGAGAGAAACTATTAATAATGCCAGCCTGGCCGATGGCGCCGACCGCCGCGAGCGGGACCACCCACATTCTCCACCGCATCGCCGCGGCGCCGGCCGCCAGCAGCAGGGCCGGGTGACCGATGAGGTACTCTTTGGTCCGCGGACGCGCCACCAGCAGGTCCTCCGCCAGCGTGCGGAGCCGTTCCTCGAATGCCGGAAGCGGCAGTCCAAAGTTTCCGCTGCGCGCCAGCAGGATCACCGCCGCGACCCCGATCACCATCGCCGCGATCGCGTAGCGCACGAGGAGGGGCCGGGAAGACCAGGCCCAGATCTGCGCGACCCCGTCTCGCCAGTGCTGCGGCGGCCTCTCCAACGCGGCCAGCACCACGCCCACGAGGACGACGGGAATCAGATGCGCCACCTTCACCCCGAGAAAGGAATCGGCGGCCATCATGAACTCCCACCCGGACAGCAAAGCCGCCACCAGCAGGCCGCCGGCCACGGACACCGCCGAGGCGACCCACAGCGCGCCAAGGGCCGCGGCAGCCGGCCGGCCCCTGGACCGCGGCAGCGCGGCGGCGACCGCCAGCACCGGGACGGTTGAGGCGGTCCCCAGCGCCAGCAGCTTCCGCCACAGCACATCGGGGCCGGCGATCAGCATGACGGCGCTCACGACCAGCCCTGCCCCGACGAGGGATCCCGCGAGACGCGGCGACATCCTGATGCCGACCGCCCGGCCGAGCAGGTCCAGCGCGAGGACCATGGCGGCGAGCGCCCCGAGGACGGCGCCCAGCAACAGCCTCAGCCGGACGTGGGAGTCCGCGAGCGCCCGCGCGGGCCCCGGATGGAGCGCCAGCCGCGTGGCGGTCAGGTCGCGGGTCAGGTCATCGAGAAACGTGAGATTGGCCTCGGTGCCCACGATGCCGGCGGTCGGCAGGATCGGACGGATGTACAGGATGCGGATGTTGCGTTCACGGGCGGCCCGGACGAATTTGTCGCGGGTGGATGCGGGAGTAAGCACCAGCAGCTCCTCGGCCGTCAGGCTGAACAGCCTGATCACATCGGGACGTATGAGCTGGGCCAGCCGGTCTTCTCCCCGCTGTTTGCGCCTGGCGCTGAACACCTCGATGCGACCGTACACGTATCCTGCGGATCGCAGGGCAGCCGCGGTCTCATCCAGGAGTTTCTCGTACCCCAGCACTTCGGTCTTGTCGAAGACCACGGTGTAGCCGCGCCCCAGGCGGGCCAGCCGCGCGACTTTGGTCTGCAGTCCTTCGGCGGTCAGTCCCGGATAGTTGCGGAGGCGGAGCACCGGGCGCAGGCCGAGGCGGATGTACTTCTGGAGATCGTCTGGCATGTAGCCCAGCGGCGCTTCTTCCAAATCATCGCGAAACCCGGCGACCTCCAGCACGCCGGCGGTGCGGCGCACGCGGGAGGTGCCCAGCAGGTCGGTAAATGCGGCTTCCAGGAAACCGAGCATCTCCGGCGGCGCAGCCACGTACACATGCCCGGCCCGCGCCGCACCGGACGCCAGCAGATCGGCAAACGGCGGAGCCGGCGCCCGCACCCACGCCTCACTGAGCAGCTCGCCTCCGGTCCGGTACACGAGTTCGCCGCGCGCGGCCATCTGCAGCAGCGTGCGCTCGTACACCGCCACCGATGTGGCCCGATGCTCACGAGCCTGGGCGAACAGCGTGGGAGCGTCGACGCCTCCCATCGCCGCCAGCATCTCCCAGTCTGGACCGTCGAGCACGATCTCCACATCCCGGTACGCCGCCTCCACCGACCACCGCGCGGCAAGAATGACGAGGGACGCCAGCACCCCAAGTCCCATCGCGACCAGGAGCGCGCGGCGCATGGTTACCGCGGCACCGCGGTGACGACGGCTTTGCCGTCGCTCACCTCGACACCGGTCAGGCGCAGGGGGATCGGGAGAGTATTCACGGACAGCAGGGGGTTGAGGGGTGCGATCACCAGGTTGGCCACTCCAGGCGGCAGCGACAGGCCGCGGAACGTCATCGTCTCCACGCGCAGCACGACATACCGCGTGTCTTCGACCACCAGCCGCCCGGCCAGGCTCACCTCGACCTTGGCGCCCGCCGCCGCCACCGTACCGGCGACATGGACGGTGCCGCCTGCAAACGTCACGGTCGCGGCTTCGACATAGGGGCGGTCCTGCACCGCGCGCTGGATGTCGTCCGCCAGCAGCCGCACCATGGCGCTGCCGCCCTCCACGGCACGGATGACGAACTGGCCGCGCAGACCCGCGCGCAGAGGCTCCAGCCGCACGCCGCGCAGACGGGCGGCGAACTCATCGACCACCAATCCGCTGATCGTCGCGCGCCGCACGATCACCGTCACGCGCGCGAACTCTCCGGTCACGGCGGCGGTCGGCCAGCCCACGAGCCGGACCGTCACGTACGGCGTGGCCAGCGTCCGGCGCAGCGTCCCCTGCAGCCGCCAGGCCAGCGCGGGATTGATCGCCGCGACGAGGAGCACGATTACGCCGACCCGCCACAGCCACCGCCAGCGACGCCGCACGTTTCCTAGTTCGAAGCGGCGCGCACCGACCCCTCTGGCACCCTATGCGGGTGACGGGCTCTGGCGCCTGAGGTAGGCGTTGATGAACCGGTCGAGGTCACCGTCGATGACCGACTGCGCGTCGCCGGTCTCCTCGCCGGTGCGATGGTCCTTCACGAGCGTGTACGGATGCAACACGTACGATCGAATCTGGTTTCCCCACGCCGCTTCCTTGTACTCTCCCCGCAGCTCGGCCAGCCGCTGCTGGTGCTGCTCGGCCTGCAGCTCAACCAGCTTGGCGCGGAGCAGACGCATCGCGGTCAGGCGGTTCGCGTGCTGGGACCGTTCGTTCTGACACTGGACGACGATTCCCGTCGGCAGGTGGGTGATGCGGACGGCGGTCTCGACCTTGTTGACGTTCTGCCCGCCGGCCCCTCCTGCGCGGTAGGTCTCCACCCTGAGCTCGTCGTCACGCACCGTGACGTCAACTTCCTCGACGTCAGGGATGACGTCGACGAGAGCGAACGACGTGTGCCGGCGGTGGGCCGCGTCGAAAGGCGAGAGCCGCACCAGCCGGTGGACGCCCCGTTCCCCCTTGAGGTAGCCGTAGGCGTATGGGCCGCTGATGATGACGGTCGCGCTCTTGAGCCCGGCTTCTTCGCCGGAGGATAAATCAACAACCTCCGTGCCGAATGCCCGCCGTTCGGCCCACCGCGTATACATGCGCAGCAGCATCTGCGCCCAGTCCTGGGAGTCTGTGCCCCCCGCCCCGGCGTGGATGGACACGATGGCGTTATTCGGGTCGTGCTCGCCGCCGAGCAGCGTCATAAGTTCGAGCTGCTGCAGCTTCTGGTGGATCCGCTGGGCGTCGGAGGTGAGTTCACCCGGGTTGAGCCCCGCGGGGTCGTCCTGGGCCAGGCGGGCCAGCACGGCGAGGTCTTCGATGTCCCGCTGCAGGATCGCCAGGCCCTCGACCTGGGACCGCAGCGTGCTCAGTTCTTGTCCGAGTCGTTTCGCCTGATCGGGATTGCTCCAGAGGTCTGGACGCTGCATCTGGGTCTCGAGCGAGCCGATGCGCGCCTGTTTGGCGGGAACGTCAAAGATGCCTCCTGATCTCTTCGAGGCGGGCGCGGTCGGATTCCACGAGCGACTTGATCTCTTCGAGTGTCATCTCCACCTCATCATACCAGACCGCACGCCTGCCTGAGGACACAGCGGGACGGCCGCCGATACCGGCGGCCGTCCCAAGAACCCTGCCAAGCAAGCGTGATCAGTTGCCCGGCAGCAGCTGCACGCAGCGTCCGAGGAGATACTCCGCGACATCGCCGAACAGGCTGTTCCCCGTGAGGAACTGCACCGAGATCCACGGGTTGCCGCCGGCGCCGCCCTGGACCGGCTGTTTGGGAATCTTGAAGTCCCAGTCCGCCGGTACGAGCACGACAGACGCCATGGCGTCCGCCTCGTGCGGACCGCCCACGGGATTGTCGTTGTTGCGGAAGATGAACTTCGCCGCCAGCCCGTTCGTGAGGCCCAGTCCGCCGCCCACGTAGATGAACGGCCCGGGGTTATTCGTGCAGTCGGCCACCGACACTTCGGCCAGCGCTGTGGTCAGCAGCCGGATGGTGGTGGGACTGACGTTGAAGGACCCCTGCACGCAGCGGCCGAGGTAGATCTCCTCGCTGAGCGCGTTGCCGCTCCGTGCCTCGACCAGCTGGACCCAGATGAACGGATTGCCCGCCGCGCCGCCCCGCACCGGCTGCTTGGGGATGGTGATCTTCCCGCCGGGCGCCACGATGGTGACATCGGCGCTGACCGTGCCCTCCGCCGTATGGACGTCCTTGTTGACGTTGTTGTTGAAGAGCATCCGGACGGTCAGGCCGCCCAGGGCCAGATTGCCTTCAAACGTAATCCACGGCCCGGGTGAGTTGCTGCATTCTGTCGTGGTCACCGTTCCCTCGACCTTCGCGGCCATGGTCGCGGACGTGACCACCTGCTGCGCGGCGTACGCATTCGGTACCGGAAACGCCACGACTGCCAGAAGGAGCATCGGGATCAGCGATTTCCATCGTCGGAACATACAGGAACCTCCTGCACACAGAGGTGGATCGCCCGCTGGCGATCCCCGTGAGGGCCCTCGCACACGGTGGTACCACGACGCCGTGGGATATGGGTATCCAAAAAAACCTGGAGGGTCACGCGGGATCTCCCGGGGTCACCACGGGAGAGTCCCTGAGGGCGCCATGGGGAACGTCCGGCAAACGGCAGGATCGTGTGTCGAACAGAGATGCGAACTACCGAACAGACGCGATGGCGGAGAACAACGCGGCGCCGATCGCGTGAGGGAGAATCAATCCGGCGGCGTTTGTCGTGCGGGCCCGGATGAGTCCGAACGCGGCGCCCGTGACCAGAGTCCAGGCGTATGCCTCCGCCGGCAACCCACTCTGGAACGAGAGACCGAGCGCCGTCGTGAGTGCGATGGCGACAGTCTCACCCTGCCACCCGGCGAGCGCTCCAAACGCAACCCCGCGCAGCCACAACTCCATCGCCCCGGCGACAAACACCAGCCGCAGGATGAAGACGACCCATCCGTTCTCCGGGAGCGGGAGCGGCAGGGTCATACCCGACGCGCGGAACGTCGCTGCCATCACCCCCCAGAGACCCACGACGACAGCGAGCCCGGTGCCCAGCGCCACCAGCGCCTGCGGTGCGCGCGTCCGGCGTACGCGCGCAAAGGGGAGCGGCCTCCGCGGAGGATTCAGGAGTACGAGGACAACGATCGATCCGTAAAGGACGATCGGCAGCACCCACCACGGCGCCTGCGCCCGCACTACGAGGATGCTGCCGATCCATGGGAGCCCCACTGCCGCCGCTGCCTGCCGGAAGGCCGGGCGAGTCCACTGACGGGACACCGCGGTGGTGATGGCAGGGCCCGCCGCGGCCAGCAGCACCACCAGCCCCGCCCATGCGAACAGGTCTCCCCTGCGGACATAGAATGTTTCGCCGTCGAGTGCGGCGACGCGCGCGGCAAGCACCGCCGCGCGGCCGGATGGGGCGAGGGCCCGCACGGCGCCGGTCGGATCCACTACCATGGAAATGCCTGTATTGGCCGCACGTACGAGCCACCGCCCACTCTCGACCGCGCGCAGGATCGCGTGCGCCGCATGCTGCGCGGGCCCGGCGGTGCCGTCGAACCATGCGTCGTTGGTGATCACGGCGAGAATCTGGGCGCCGTTTCTCACCAGGGTGCGGGAGATGTCGGGAAAGATGGACTCAAAACAAATCGCCTCCCCGACAACTCCCACAGGCGTCCACAGCGGTTCATAGCGGAGGCCGCGGAGGATCCCGGTCTCGCCGAATGCGACCAGGCGGACCTTGTCGTACCGGCTCACAGCCGTTCCCGACGGCGCCACGGCCACGGCGATGTTCGACACGCCGTTTTCCAGGCTGCTGGCAATCACGGTGGCGCGGGCCTGCTGCGCCCAGCGGCCGATTTCCACAAGCGCCCCTCCGGGGCCGAAGAGATTCAACGGCACCGCGGTCTCGGGGAAGATCACCAGGTCCGCGCCGCGGCGGCCGGCCTCGCCGACCAGGCGCTGCAACGCCTGCATGTGCTCGCTGACCAGCGCGGCTTCAAACTTGTCCGCCTGCGGCACGTTGGGCTGGATGGCGGCGATGCGCACGGCCCCGTCGGGCACGGCACGGACCTGCCCTATCCCCCATCCCGCAGTGAGCGTGATGAACAACACGGGCAACACCAGCGGGGCGGGCCGCCGCACCAGCAGGACACCGGCCAGCGCACCACCCGTGAGGGCGACAAGGAACGAGACGCCAAACACGCCGGCGTATCGGGCGACCTGAAGGACCGGGAGCAACCCGTGCTGGCTCACACCCAGCAGCGCCCATGGGAAGGCGAGGACCCCAACCGACCGCAGATACTCCAGGGCGGTCCACACCAGGGCCGACAACCAAACCCAGCGCCACGCCGCCCGGCCGGCGGCAAACCAGCGCGTGGCCGCCGCGAACACGGCGGGGAAGAGCGCCAGGTACGCGCTCAGGAGAATCCACGGCACCACTCCGAAGACGCGGATCCACGCCAGGATGCCCCCAAACGCAACGGCGCCGGTCAGATATCCGAGCCCAAAGGCACCGGCCAGCGAGACGCGGGCGGCCACGGCGGTGATCAGCGGGGTCAGTGCGATCCAGGCCAACCAGCCGGCATCAAACGGAGGAAATGACGCGATCAGAAGGAGGCCTGAGAGAGTGGCGAGCGCAACGCGTGTGTTCACGCGCGAGGGACTGCGAGTTTCATTCCTCCTTGCCGTGGCACTTCTTGTACTTCTTCCCGCTGCCGCACCAGCAGGGATCGTTGCGCCCCAACTTGTGTTTTGCGTCGGCGGCCACCTTCACCGGTTCCCGGACCGCCGCGCGCGGTCCTGCATCCTCCGCCGCACCACGCCTCCCCGCCCCGTCGGACGCCGCCCGCCGGGCGCCCGCCGGGCTGGCCACGGGCCGGGCCGCGACCGGCGCGCCGGCAGCGACCTGCAGCCGGAACAGGACCTGCACCGCCTCCTCTTGAATCTCGGTCAGCATCAGCTGGAAGAGGTCGTAGCCTTCCCGCTGGTACTCGATCAGCGGGCTGACCTGCGCGTAGGCCCGCAGGCCGATCCCCTCCCGCAGCGAGTCCATCGCATACAGGTGGTCGATCCACTTCCTGTCAAACGTCTGCAGCAATACCAGCCGTTCAACCTCGCGCAGTTGCTCCGCCCCGATCTCCTGCTCCTTGCGCTCGTACGCCGCCAGGGCCGCCGCGATGAGGGCCTCCCGCAGCTCATCGCGTTTCGTGCCGTCCGGCAGCGTCACCGCGCCCAGCGACGGGATCAGCCGGGAGGCGAACTCTTGCAGTCCGGGCACGTCCCACTCGTCCGGCCGCGCGTCTGCGGGGCAGTGCGCGTCGACCAAGGTTCCCAGCAGCCGCTCAATCATGTCTAGAATATTCTCGCGGAGATTGTCGCCGAACAGGACCTTGCGGCGCTCGCCGTACAGGACCTTGCGCTGCACGTTGAGGACATCATCGTATTCCAGCACGTGCTTGCGCACGTCAAAGTGGTACTGCTCGACCTTCTTCTGCGCGTTTTCGATCTGCCGGGTGACCAGCTGGTGCTCGATCGGGGTGTCCTCATCGATGCCGAGCCGGTCCATGATCGCGGCCACCCGCTGCCCGGCGAACAGCCGCATCAGCTCGTCGTCAAGGCCGACGTAGAACCGTGACGACCCGGGATCACCCTGCCGCCCGGACCGGCCCCGCAGCTGGTTGTCGATTCTCCTGGCCTCGTGCCGCTCGGTGCCGATGACGTGCAACCCGCCGAGCTCGCGGACCTTGTCCGCCTCCGACGCATCAGGCGGGTTCCCGCCCAGGATGATGTCCACACCCCGGCCGGCCATGTTGGTGGCGATCGTGACCGCGCCGCGGCGTCCGGCCTGCGCGATGATCTCCGCCTCACGTTCATGCTGCTTGGCGTTGAGAATCTCGTGGGGGACGCCCCGCCGGCGCAGCATCTCGCTGAGCTGCTCGTTCTTCTCGATGCTGCGCGTCCCAACCAGCATCGGCCGGCCTTTCCGGTGCCACTCCTCAATCTCCGCGACCACCGCCCGCAGCTTCGCGCGCTCGGTCTTGTAGATGAGGTCGGCCAGGTCCGTGCGGACCATCGGCTTGTGTGTGGGCACGACGGCCACCGGCAGGTTGTAGATCTTCTGCAGCTCTTCTTCCTCGGTCTTGGCCGTCCCGGTCATGCCCGCCAGTTTCGGGTACATCCGGAAGTAGTTCTGGATCGTGATGGAAGCGAGGGTCTGGCTCTCCCGCTCGATTCGGACATTCTCCTTGCCCTCGATCGCCTGGTGCAGGCCGTCGGAGTACCGGCGGCCGAGCATCAGCCGTCCCGTGAATTCGTCGACGATGATGACCTGGCCGTCCTTGACGACGTAGTCCACGTCTTTCTTGAAGCACGCGTGCGCGCGCAGAGCTTGCTGGAGGTGGTGCATCAGGTCCACATGCTCGATGTCCGCCAGGTTGTCGACGCCCAGCGTCCGCTCCACCCGCGCGATCCCCTCTTCGGTCAGCGTCGCGGTCTTCAACTTTTCGTCCACCGTGTAGTCCCGTCCGGCGGCGAGCCGCTCGACCAGCCGCGCGAACTCGGCGTAGCGGCGTGTTGAACCTTCGACCATGCCGGAGATGATGAGGGGGGTGCGGGCCTCGTCAATGAGGATGAAGTCCACCTCGTCCACGATGGCGTAGCTGAGCTCCCGCTGGACCAGGTCCTCCACACGGACGGCCATGTTGTCGCGCAGATAGTCGAACCCGAACTCGCTCACCGTGCCATACGTCACATCGGCTTGATACGCCTCACGGCGCGTGACCGGGCGGAAGTGGTTGAGACGGTCATCGGCGTGGGGGTGCGGATCGGCAAAACCGGGTTCGTACAGCCCGCTAAACTCATGGGCGATCGTCGCCACCGAGAGGCCCAGGAACTGATAGATAGGACCCATCCAGCCGGCATCACGCCGGGCCAGGTAGTCGTTGACGGTTACGATGTGGACGCCGCGGCCGGCCAGGGCATTGAGATAGACGGGCAGGGTGGCCACCAGGGTCTTGCCCTCGCCGGTCTTCATCTCCGCCACCTTGCCCTGATGCAGGACGATCCCGCCCAGCAACTGGGCATCGAAGTGGCGCAACCCGATCGTGCGCCGCGCCGCTTCGCGGACGGCGGCGAACGCCTCCGGCAGCAGATCCTCCAGCGACTCCCCGGCCTCCAACCGCTCCTTGAATTCAGCGGTTTTGGCAGCCAGGGCCTGGTCGGGGAGGGCGGCGAGCGTGGGCTCGAGCGCAGTCGCGGCGTCGACACGCGGTTGCAGCCGCTGGAGCCCGCGGGTGCTCGGGTCCCCCAGCAGCCGCGCGAGAAGATTGGCCATAACGGCCTCAATTATAGCAAACCACACAAACGGAAGCGGAAACAGGAAACGGGAAGCAGGTCTGCGGTCCCGTTACCCGTTTCCGATGGTCAGCGGCCAAGCAGCCAGGCGACGGGACGGTTGGTGGCATCCAGTACGGCGCGGACGACGGCCTCGCGCGGATCATCGCGGACCAGCGAGGAACCCGCCAGCGTTTCTTCTTCCCGGCCGGCCAGCGAGATCACGGCCACGGCGACCTCGCGTGTACCGACGGTAGCCTCCATCACGCCGTCCAGCAGGAACAGCCCATCGGCGCGGAGGTAGAGTTCGAGGGCCCGCAGGGTCGCCTCGGCGACGAGTTCCAGCCGGTTGCGGCTGGCGTTCGGGCCGCTGGCGATCCCTTCGTACAGCAACCCCTGGTCTTCCAGGTGGACTTTCACTTCCGCGGTGTTGCGGATCGCCGACACCGTCAGTCCAACGAACTTCAGCCGGACCTGATCGGGCACCGCGGTCTGATCCGTCCGCTGCTGGGCCGCCACGCGCACCTGACGAGGTTCCAGCGTGATGCCCAGCTCGGCGGCCAGCGCGGACACGACATCGACCGCGATGACCTTGGGGCTGCGTTCAGGGCCGCCCAGAACATGGACGAAGCGGATCCCTCCCGCGCCGTCACTCTCCACCTGTACCGACTGGACGCCGCGGAGACGCCGAATGACCTCTTCGGCCGCCTCGGTCACCGACCCCTTGCTCTCACGCGACTCTGCCACCTGTCACCTCAATGTACATTGCGGATTGCGGATTGCGGATTGCGGATTGTCAAGTTTGAAGCCTCTCCCAATTCAATCCCCAATCGCCAATCCGCAATTCAAAATTTCAGTTTTCGGGCTCGATCACGCCGTAATGGCCGTCCGTGCGCCGGTATACAACGTTGACTTCCATTGTCTCGGCGTTCCGGAACGCGAAGAAGTCGTGTCCCAGCAGGTCCATCTGCAGGGCCGCATCCTCCGGGGTCATCGGCTTCATCGCAAACCGCTTCACGCGCACAATCTGCGGCTCGTGCGGGCCCGCCCGCAGCGCGGCCTCCGCCGACGTCAACATGGCGGCTTTCCGGCGCGTCTCTTCGATCCTGCGTTTGAGAATCAGCTTGCTGCGATATTTCTCGATCTGTTTTTTCAGTTTGGCCGCCACGAGGTCGATGGACGCGTACATGTCGTCCGACGCGCCCTCGCCCCGCAGGACGATCCCATCGCCCCGCATCGTCACCTCGACGACCTGCGCTTTTCCCGTCTTGCCGCGGCGTTCGACGCTGAGGACCACCTGGCCCTCCTGGACGTGATCGAAATACCTGGCCAGCCGGCCGACCTTCGTCTCCGCGTAACTACGCAGCGCGGCCGTGACGTCGAGGTGCTTCCCCTGGACGATGACGTGCAGTGGGGGCCGTTCCTTCGCTCGGGCCACACCTCACACCCCTTCGAGGACTGGTCCCGGGTCCCTGGTCCCCGGTCTCTGGTCGCTGCAATTCATGGCGTCCACGCGCGGGGGAGGAACAACGCCTCCGCCGCCCGGATCGCGTAGCGGTCGGTCATCCCTGCCAGAAAATCTCCGGCGACCCGGCCGACCGGATCGCCCTGCGCGATCAACTCCTGGTACTCCGGCGAGATTTCGCTGGGGTGCTCAAGATAGTAGTCGTACAGCGCCTCCACCAGGCGTTTCGCCTTCGCGACTTCCCCGGCCGCCGCCGGACCGCGGTACACGCGTTCGGTGAGAAAGTCTTTCAACGCGTTCAACGCGACGCGCACGTCCTCTCCGAGCCGGACCTCGCGCTGGTCCCGGCTGGCCGACACCAGGTCGTCGACCATCCGGCCCAGCCAGTTCCCCCGCGTGCGGCCCAGCACGTTCCGCACAGCGGGCGGCACGTCGCGTTCGGCGATGAGCCCGGCACGGATCGCGTCATCGGTATCGTGATGGACGTACGCGATGCGGTCCGCCATTCTGACCACCTGTCCTTCGAGGGTGGCGGGGAGGCCACCGTCGCCTCCCTCGCCGGCCGACGGCAGATCCGCCAGGCCCTTGGAATGCCCCCCGATCCCGTCGCGGACCTCCCAGGTCAGGTTGAGGCCGCGCACCGTTGCGCCGTCGGCGCGGGTACGCACTTCCAGGCGCCGGACGACGCGCAGGCTTTGCTCGAAGTGCCTGAAACCGCCGACGCGCTCCATCACCGCATTGAGGGCGTCTTCGCCGGCATGGCCGAACGGCGGGTGACCGAGGTCGTGCGACAGCGCGATCGCCTCGGCCAGGTCCTCGTTCAGCCGCAGGGCACGGGCCGCCGTACGCGCCACCTGCATCACCTCGAGCGTATGCGTCAACCGGGTGCGGTAGTGATCGCCCTCCGGGGCCAGGAAGACCTGGGTCTTGTGCTTGAGGCGCCGGAAGGCTTTGCTGTGGATGACCCGGTCGCGATCACGCTGGAAGCAGGTGCGCAGCGGGTCGTCCGGCTCGGCGGTCTCGCGCCCCTTCGACGCCGACGCCAGCGCAGCGAGCGGACTGAACCGCTCCCGCTCCCACTGCTCCGTCACCTCACGCGGCGTCAGAACCACGATAGTAATGATGGGACCGGGGACCCGGGACCGGGGACCCGAGCAACACGAGGGTCGGGCCCGTGACCAACATATCTCTGGTCCCTGGTCCCCGGTCCCTGGTCCCGCTGTCTCGTGTTAGACGTCCTTCGCCACCGCCATCTTCTCCTTGAGGCGCGCCTGCGCCGCAGCCAGCCTGGCGACGGGGACGCGGAACGGTGAGCAGGACACGTAGTCCAGTCCGATCTGATGGCAGAATTCCACCGAGGCCGGATCGCCGCCGTGCTCGCCGCAGATCCCGACCTCCAGCCCGGACCGCGCCTTCT
>JBIOWP010000126.1:0-2901 GCA_044868695.1 bacterium | reverse complement strand
AATTCCCCTGGGCACACAGAAAAATTGTGCCGAGACCACACTACGGTCCCAGCACAATTTTTCTGGTGCGGAAGGAGGGATTTGAACCCCCACGAGGTTGCCCCCACAGGCTTCTGAGGCCTGCGCGTCTGCCAGTTCCGCCACTTCCGCACTGGCATCCCCTACGATACTGACCAGCCATCATGGGTGTCAAGGTGACGCTCCGCTCGTAGTCGAAGCGTCACGTGGATGGACGTCCGCGCGTTTCTCGATGAACTGAAGCGCCAGCGGGGCTATGAGGGCCAGATTGCGCACGAACGGCTGATCCCGCCGCGCACCGCCCGCTATGCCGACGTGGACCCGCCGCTGCCTCCCGCGCTCGCGGAGGCCCTGCGCGCGCAGGGCATGACCCGGTTGTACACGCACCAGGCCGCCGCCGTCGCCGCCGTCCGCCGTGGAGACGACGTGGTCGTCGTCACCGCGACCGCCAGCGGCAAGACCCTCTGTTACAATCTGCCGGTGCTGGAGACGCTGCTGGCCGATCCACACGCGCGCGCGCTGTACCTGTTTCCCACCAAGGCGCTGGCCCAGGACCAGGCCGATGCCCTCGGAGAGTTTGGCCTGCCGGGGTTGGTCTTCGGCACCTACGACGGTGACACGCCGGGCCCGGTGCGCCGGCGGCTCCGCGAGCAGGCGCAGATCATCCTCAGCAATCCCGACATGCTGCACCTTGGGATCCTCCCGCAGCACTACCGCTGGGCCGAGGTCTTCCGCCACCTGCGATACGTCGTGGTCGACGACATGCACGTCTACCGCGGCGTCTTCGGCAGCAATGTCGCCAACATCATCAGACGGCTGAGGCGCGTCTGCGAGCTGCACGGCTCCCGCCCGGTCTTCATCTGCACCTCAGCCACGATCGCCAATCCATTGGAGTTCGCGACGGCGCTGCTCGGCCGTCCGGTCACGGTGGTCGATGCCGACGGCTCGCCCAGCGGGCCCCGCTGGTTCGTCCTGTGGAACCCGCCGTTCATCGATCTCGCGCGGGCGCGGCGGCGCAGCACGTACTCCGAGGCCACGGCGCTGTTTGTGGAACTGGTCCGCGCCGGCGTTCGCACCATCGCGTTCACGCAGGCGCGGAAGATTACCGAGCTGGTCTACCGGTACGCGCGGCTGGCGCTGGAAGAGCGTGAGCCGGAGCTGGCCGGGCGGATCAGCGCGTACCGCGCCGGCTACCTGCCCGAAGAGCGACGCGCCGTGGAGCGCCGCCTGTTCCAGGGCGATCTCCTCGGGGTGATCTCAACCAGTGCCCTGGAACTGGGCATCGATGTGGGGACGCTCGACGCCGCGATCCTGGTCGGCTATCCCGGCACGGTCGCAAGCACCTGGCAGCGGGCCGGCCGGGCCGGCCGGGGCACCGAGAACGCCCTCGTCGTGATGCTGGCGTTGGAAGACGCGCTGGACCAATACCTCATGCGCAACCCGGCGTATCTGTTCGACCGTCCCAGCGAGCATGCCGTGATCGACCCCACCAACCCGTACATCCTGGCCGCTCACCTGCGCTGCGCCGCGGCGGAAGCGCCGCTGTGGGAACGCGACGCGGAGATCTTTGGGCCCCGCGCGCTCGAGGTGGCGCGGATTCTCGAGGAGCGCGGCGATCTGCGCCGGGAGCGCGACCGCTGGTATTGGGGGAAGCCTGAGTACCCCGCGCAGGATGTCGAGGTGCGGGCGGTGTCCGGCAGCCAGTTCCGCATTGTCGACGAGTCGCGCGACCGCGTCGTCGGGACGGTGGATGCGGTGCGCGCATTCGAGCAGGTCCATCCGGGCGCAGTGTATCTCCACCAGGGTGAGACGTACATCGTCCGGCAGCTTGACCTCACCCGCCGCGTTGCCGCGGTGACCCCGGGCGACGCCGACCACTACACGCAGGCGCGCACGACCACCGACCTCGACATCCTCGAGCCCTTGCAGCAGCGGACCTGGGGACCGACCATCGCGGTTTTCGGCGACGTCGAGGTGGCCACGCAAGTCATCGCCTATGCTCGGAAGCGCCTGTTCAGCGACGAGGTTCTCGGAGAGGAACCCCTCGATCTGCCCGAGCAGCGGCTGCAGACGAAAGCGCTGTGGTTTCCGGTCCCGGATGCGCTGGTCGCGCAGGTGCGTGAGCGCGGGCTGGACCTGCCGGGCGGGATCCACGCCGTCGAGCACGCGGCCATCGGCGTGCTCCCGCTGTTTGCGATGTGCGACCGGTGGGACCTCGGCGGAGTCTCCTATGCCACCTATCCGGACCTCGGCGCGCCGGCGATCTTCATCTATGAGGGCCATCCAGGCGGGGTGGGGATCGCGGAAAAAGGATACGCGCTGCTGGACGAGCTGATGGCTGCGACGCTGCGGGCCGTCGAGGACTGTCCCTGCGAGGCTGGCTGCCCGTCGTGCATCCAGTCTCCCAAGTGTGGGAACATGAACGAGCCGCTGGACAAGGCCGCCGCCATACTCCTCCTAAAAGGGTTGCTGATGCGCCGGGACGACCACGCCCTGTCTGCGGCAGGCAGCCGGCATCGAAAAACACGGCGCCGCGAACAGCGCAGCCCCGGACTGTGACCACGGTCATCGGCGTCATCGGCGAAAGCGAGTTCTCCGACGCCGCGCACGAAGCGCTGGCCGAGCAGACCGGACGGCTGATCGCCCAGGCCGGCTATCTGTTGGTCTGCGGCGGGCTGACCGGGGTGATGGAGGCCGCCTGCCGCGGCGCGCGCGCAGCGGGCGGGCAGACCGTGGGCATCTTGCCCGGGACGGACCGCGCCGACGCGAACCCTCACGTCACCGTGGCGATTCCGACAGGACTCGGGCAGATGCGCAACGTCGTCATCGTCCTGACCGCGGATGCGCTCATCGCCGTCGGCGGCGGATTCGGGACGCTCTCGG
>JBIOWP010000125.1:0-4093 GCA_044868695.1 bacterium | reverse complement strand
AGGAAGGTGCGAGACACACCGCAGTGTCGAGCCACGGCCGTGAAGGTGATGTCTGTGCGGGTCTTGACCATGCGTTCGAGGGTTTCCTCGATCTTCACCAATCCCGCCTCGGTGCGTTTGCGGCGGGCGTCCAGCGCCGCCGCCGTTCGTGGAGCTTGGACCGCGCCTGTCATTGATGTTCCTCGGTCCAGTCGTGCCGATCGGTGATGCTGTCTTCGGCGGCAGCCAGATCGCTGGCGCGGAAGGCGGTGTTCCAGATCCGCTGGAAGTAGTCCTGCGGCCGGCGCAGGTCCAGCGCCAGGGCTTCGTCGAGCAGGCCGAGCGCGGCCAATGCCTGCTCCAGGCCGTCGATGGCCCGCGAGGTCGGGGCGAAGATCTCGTGCAGGTAGTCCGCGGTGGTGTCGTCGGGGGCGCGTTCGGCGATGGATCGCCACTGCTCGCGTTTGCGTCGCCAGTAGAGCAGATCGGCGCCTGAGATGACGAAATGGTCGCAGCCTTCGCAGTTGAGTTGCCAAGGGCAGGCGCCGCCGTCGACGACCGGCTGGAAGGTGCAGAACCCGCCTTCGGCCGGGGTGCTGCGCCGCGACAGGTCGATCGCGAGGGCTTGGGCCTGGGCCTTGCTCAGCCCTTCGGCTGGGGAGGCCACCAGTGTGCCGGGCGCGGCCGATCCAGGGCCGGCGACCCAGACGTGTTGCAGGACGTCCTCGATCTCGCAGGTCGCGACTTTCGCGTAGTGCTCGGCCATATGGGTGCTGACTTGCCCGAGGTATTTCTTAATGTGGTGCAGGCCGGCGCCGTGGCGCAGCAGGTTGGTCGCCACAGTGTGCCGGGCCTGATGGGGGACGTGCCCGCCGAGATCGAGTTGTTCGATCCAGCTTCGGAAGCACGTGTTGAACCAGCCGTAGGAAATCGCGCGGGTGCCGTGCGGGTTGCGGATGTGGCTGGGAAACAGCGCCAGGTGTGCTCGTTGCTTGGCCGTAGCAGGCTGGCCAAAACGGTCAGTGAAAATGTTCAGAGTCTTGCGCTGCCGTTCGGCGAGCAGGGCGAACAGCCGTTCCGGGATGCGGATCGCCTCGTCGTAGTTGCCGACCTTGGTCTGGTCGTGCCAGAGCAGGGGCAGACCGTGGTAGCGGCCGACGCACTCCAGCCGCAGGTCCGTCACTTCCCGGCCGCGTCGCCCGGTGATCACGATCGTCTCCCAGACGTCTCGGATCCCGCGATCGTTCGCGTCGTAGTCGGCGGCCAGGCGCTTGAGGTTGTCTTCGTCGGCGAGCGCTCGGGCAACCTCGTCGGTGAACGGGCTTCGCGCCCGCTTGGCCATGCTCCCACCGAAGGGCATCGCGGTGACGAAATCGCGGGACAGTCCGATCTGGTCGGCTTGGCCGCTGTCCAGGGCCGCGCGCAGGATCCGGCGACAGGCGTTGAACACCACACGTTTGGTGTTGTCCGTGACGGTCCCGGGCTGCTTATCCTTGACCCGGTGGATGCCCAGGGACGGCAGGTTGCCGCGAGCTCGGCGGGCTTGGTCGGCCACGAACCGCAGCGCGTCGTCCTGGGTGAGTAGCCGGGGATCGTGCCCTGCACCCACGGCGGTGATCTCCAGAAACGCGCTCAGCTCCACGCACCCGCGGCGGGCGGCGTCCACGGGAGTGGTGCTGCGCGGCCCCGACGGGGAACGGAACAGGGCGGCCATATAGTCCCACAGAAGGTCGCGCAGCCACCGCTGGGAGACACCGGTCAAGTCGAAGTTGCTGAACCTGTTCTCAAATCTGACGCCGAAGTGCTCGCTTTCGATGTAGCCGGCCTCCTTGGTCCCGGCCGGAGTGAAGTAGACCAGTTGCAGCTCGCGGCGGATTTCTCGCAGCACCATGTGGCAGCCATGCACGTCTTCGACGCTGACCTCGTCGGACAGCAGCGACCTGACGCCGCCGGCGCGGGCCGCGTCGACGACGAGTTGCACCCAGCGCAGATCCCAGATGGTGTGGGTCTCCCGCTGGGTGTGGGCCAGCAGCCCGTAGCGGATCTCCGCCGCTACCAGGGGCGGCAGGCCGCGCAGGTTGGTCTGGCCGGGGCGGGAGGTCGGCGCCGCGGCCTGGCACCATTGGCGGAACAACGCCTCGTCGGCGAACGTCACCGTCTGCCGTCCGGCCAGTTCCCTGTTGCTCCAGCCCGGCGGGAGCACGGCCCCTCCGGGGCGTCCCGCTCGGGTGTAGGCGATGCGGTGGTCCGCGCATAGCCGCAGCGGGCTGGCCGCCAAATCGGAACACACCGCGACGTGACAGCGGCCGTAGGACGGATAGGCGTCCTCGCCGGACATCCACCGCTCCAGGTCTGCCTTGCTTCCGCCAGCGCGCAGGTAGTCGCGCCATCGGCCGTCGTGGCGATCGCACAGATTCCTGCTGTGACGGCTGGTCGGGCGGTGCCCACAGATCCGGCACGGTTTTAGCTCGATCACGACCGTCGACACCGACGCGGTCGCGGTGCGCGCGAACTCGAACCGGCTGCCGCCCTCCGCCTTCAACCGCGCCCACTGCTCGATGTGCCCGTGGCACATGTCCTTGTGGCCGGTGCGCGGCGCGCCGCAGGCCGAAACCGAGCAGCGCCAAGCAAAAACCCGGTGCTGATCCGGATAGCAGATCACCTCATCGCGGAAGAACGGCTCGACGCCAGGCGCGTTCAGCAACGCGGTCAGCAACTCCAAGCGATCGCGTGACAGGCGTACGCCGCCGTGCTCGAGCACCTCCAGCAGCCTGGAAGGGTTTGTAGGCAAGGTCGTAGAGCAAGCGGTCATGCGACCTCACCCCACGTCTTGCGCAGCGCCAGATCGAAGGCGGGATCGTGAACATCGACGTGCGCATAGATCTCATCGACCACCTCCGTCGAGGCCCAACCGCCCGCGTCCCGGGCGATCACCAGGTTCCCGCCCGAGGCGTCCAGAACCGCTGTCGCAAACGAGTGGCGAAAAGCGTGCGGCCGGATCACGCCCAGGCCAGCGCGAGTACCTGCCCGCCGCAGCATCCTGCGTGCGCCCTCCGGCGCCCATGGCAGCCCGCGATCGGCGCCGTGCAGCTGAACCAGCAGCATCCCATGCGTCGCGGTGCGCGGGTACTCGTTCATGACGTACTCGAAATACGAGTGGATCATCGCGGGGCTGACCCGCTTGATCAAACCTCCGCAGACTACCCCGTCCTCCACCATCCACGGCCGTTTCGTCTTGGCACGGGCGCCATTGGCCAACCCCTCGCGGTGGCAGACATGGACATGCGGGGCGCGGCACTCCCCGCACGCGGCCTTCTCCAGCAGGTGCAGATCTGACAGATGCAACCCACACAGCTCACCGATCCGCAGGCCCCCATCGGCAAGCCAGTTTACGACCAGCCGGTCCCGGGCGCAGTCCAGCACCGGGATCAGCGCAGCGCGGGCCCCGTCTGGAAGCATCTTCGGATGCCGCCTCCGGATGCGCTTTGGCGCCAGCGGATTGGCTGGCAGCTCCCGGATCAGGTGGCCCAGCAGAGCGCGATCACGATCGGCCGCAGTGGGCATCCGCCGGCGATTCAGCGACTCGCCCAGCTCGGCGTTGACCCCGCTGGCGGCCTGCCGCAGGTAGAAACCCTTCAGTACCGAGGCCGCCGAACTCAAGGCGCTGTTGCCATACGGCTGTTGCCCGACACGCCACGGCGTGCCCAGGGGTCTGGCCACCTTCGCGCCGAGCGCGCCCATGTACCGCTCCAAGTCAGCGAACACCACCGACTCCGGAGTCAGATTCTCGTCTTCCAGCCAGCGCAGGTGATCCACGAGTAGGTACGCGTACGGCCTGTCGGATCCAGTGCCTGCATAAGTGGCCAGATAGCGGTCCGCCGCCGCATGCGCCGTCCCGCACGGCTGCACGATCGTGTACGAGCGCCGCCCGTCGCGATGGGTCACCTTCTGGACCCTGAGCTGGCCCAGCAACAGCCTGTCTGCCACGTTTCCTCCGTACCGACCATAAGCGACATGGCGAACATAACGGTGTAGGTCGGTAAGGATGGCCGTGATGTCGCGGGTCATAGGCGCGACGAACGTCACGGACAGCGATAAGTGCGGCCGGAAAACT
>JBIOWP010000124.1:0-17403 GCA_044868695.1 bacterium | reverse complement strand
CGTCGACGATGGTCTCAACCCGGCGATGGACGCGGGCAAAGACGAAGCGAAGAACAAAGTCGCCGACAAGCTCACGGCGCTGGACCTGAGCGGCGCACCGAAACTGGACATCTTCATCGAGAGTCAGCGCGAAGCGCTCGACGCCGGCAGCGACAGCGCGCAGGAGACCCACGTCACCGCCGCATCAACTTTGTTGGCCACGAACGCCGCACCCGCATCGCCGGCTGTCATGTTGACCGGCACGATGTCCTTGAAGGTCATGCCGTTCTGCTTCAGCAGGAACCCCAAGAAGAAGTGACTGACCGACCCTTCCCCAAACGCCACCTTCTTGCCCTTGAGGTCCTTGACGCTCTTGATCTCCTTGCGTGCGACGATCCCGTCGCCACCTTTGCTGTCGTCAAACGCCATGACGGCGGCAAGCTGGAAGTCCGGCTTCACCCGCAGGACCATCGTATCGATCGTCGTCATCAGGCCGTCGATCTTCCCGGCGGCCAGCGCCACGTAGCGCGTCTTCGTGTCCTCCATGTTGACGAACTCCACGCTGACGCCCAGTTCCTTGAGGAAGCCCTTTTTGTCGGCAAGGAACAGTGGGCCGTAGCCGACCCACACCGGATAGCCGACCTTTAGCGCCTTCTGCGCTGGAGCGGGCGCGGGGAGAAGAACCAACGTGGCGATAAGTGCCAGGATGACTGCAAACGCAGCAGACTTTCGCATCATACTCATCTCCTCAATGACAGGCAGGCTGGATGTGCTAGAGTTTTCCTCCGCGTCCCTTGGTTTCCTGCGTCTGCGTCCGGGTCGCCGCGAGCACGGAGATCACCTCAAATAGCAAGTTCGCCGCCAGCATCGACGTGATCCCCGCGTGGTCGTACGGCGGCGAGACTTCGACGAGATCCGCCCCGACCAGCTCGAACCCCACGAGCCCCCGCACCAGCTCGATCGCCTCCCGGCTGGTCAGCCCCGCCACCTCGGGTGTCCCGGTGCCGGGCGCGTAGGCCGGGTCCACCCCGTCGATGTCAAATGAGAGATACACCGGCCCGCCGCGGACGGCGAGCATCTGCTCCTTCACCCAGGCCAACCCCACCTGGCCCACCTGGTCTGCGGTAAGAACGCAGACCCCGTGTTTCTTCCCGAAGTCGAAATCCTCCGGGCCGTACAGCGGTCCGCGGATACCGATCTGGATCACACGCTTCGTGTCCAGCAACTTCTCCTCGATCGCCCGCCGGAACGGCGTGCCGTGGAAGTACTTGTTTCCGAAGTACTCTTCCCACATATCCTGGTGCGAGTCGACGTGCACCATGCCGACCGGCCCATGCCGCTTCGCCACCGCCCGCAGGATCGGCAGGGACAGCGAGTGGTCGCCCCCAACGCACAGCGGGATCACTTTCCCGTTGAGGATCTCCCCGACGGCCTGCTCCACGCGACCGTACGTGTCCTCGATGTCGATCGGGTTGACGTCCACATCGCCCACGTCGGCTACGCGCAGGACATCGAAGGGACTCACCTGCAGCGCGGGATTGTACGGCCGGATCAGGCTGCTGTGCTGCCGGATGTCGCGCGGGCCAAACCGGGATCCCGACCGGTAGGACGTGCCCCCGTCGAAGGGGATACCGAGCAGAGCCACGTCCAGTCCCGCGAGGTCGGTGGTATGGGGCAGCCGCATGAATGTCGCCAGTTGCGCAAACCGCGGCGACCGGAACGCGTCGGCGGGTCGAAACTCTGTCATCGCTACAGCAACCCTTCGAACGCCGCCATCCCGATGATCAGGCAGCCCCACACCTGCTTGAAGGCCCGCACGTAATCCTGGTCCTTGACGGCAATAGTGCGGGGCCCGGGCCGCTCGACCCCCGGAAAGAGCGTCGCCATCCGGGCTGGCGCGGTCCGTTTGAATTCGACCTCAAACGTCACGGGCGCCTTCACCTGATAGGGCGTCATGCGTCCCGCGCGCACCGCGGCCGCGGCCTCGCGGGCCCGCTCGCGGATCAGGGCCTGCGCCTTCTGCGGCGTCACCGACAGGCCGGTGTAGCGGTCCAGGCCCTCTTTGACCGGCGCCACCAGCACGCCCGGCAGCCGCCGTCCGGCCTCCGTGCAGACCGAAGCATCACCGCTCACCAGCGCCACGGGCACGCCGAACGCGCCGGCGAGTCCGGCGTTGATGGCCGCCTCATCAACGGGCTCGCCGTTGATCCGGATCTCCTGGACGATGCGTCCCAGGAGTGTGTGGTTCAAGACACCGTCGCCTCCGCCCTCGCGCTGATGGTAGCCGATGAAGAATGCCCCTGCGAACGTCTTGTCGATCCCTTCCAGCTGGCACAGCAGCCGGTTGCTGCCACTGAGCAGCCGCGCTTCCGGGTGCAGCTCCTCCACGAGGATATTGGTCATCGGCCCGTGGCCGTCGCTGACAACGACCTCCCCCGCCCCGCCGGCGAGTGCGCCTTCCACGGCGGCGTTGGCCTCCTGCGTCATCAGGCGGCGAAACCGTTCGTACTCCTTCTGGTCCGGCTGCACGTGCTTCCCGACCGCCACGCCCGCAATGCCTTCCATGTCGACGGAGATGTAAATCTTCACCTGCGTCCCCCCTTGCTGAAGTGCGCGTAGACGAGAGCCGAGACGTCTGCCAGCAGCACCCCGGCCTCGTTATCGACGTAGAAGCGGCGATCCGCGCAGTCCCGGCTCATCATGGCGATCACATACCGGCAGTCCCTGCTCTCCACGAGCGCGACGTCGTTGCGCGTGCCCCGGATGGACCCGCTCTTCGAAGCGACGGTGACCACCGGCTCCGTGCCGGTTTCCAAGAACCCGTCAAAATCGGCGATCCTGCGGGTAACGTGGTCGGTGTGGTGCTGCAGCCGGAGAATCTGCCGCATCTCCTCGCACGCGGCAGGCGTCAGCACCGCATGGTCGGCAATCTGCGTCATCAGATGGCCTAGGTCGGCCGGCGTCGTACGGGCGCCACGCGCCCCCGGTGGCGAGCGAAAGAACTTGTTTTCAAGCACCGTCGCGCGCAGCCCCAGCGTCGCCATCGACCGGTTCACCGCGTCGACACCCACCAGGTCGATCATCAGATTAGCCGCCGTGTTGTCGCTGACCACGATCATGAGCGTCGCCAGGTCGCGGATCGGCAGCGCGAGACCGGGCGTCAGGTCCTTCAGGATCCCCGACCCGGGCACGATCTCCGCGGCCTCCACAGTTCGCGTATCGGTGAGCTGGAAGCGTCCCTCGCCCGCCTGGCGGTAGACCTCGTACAGAATCGGCAGCTTGATCGCAGACGCGGCGGGAAACACCTCCTCCGCGTTCCACGCGACCGTCTCGCCGGACGTGAGCGAGCGACACCACACGCCGAGCACGCCGCTGAACCCCGCCGCCAACCGCTGGAGCTCCGGCACGATCACGGATGGATTCACGCGCTCAACCGCGGGTCGAGCAGATCGCGCAGCCAGTCGCCGCAGAGATTCAGGCTGATGACCACCAGCGTAATGGCGAGGCCCGGAAAGGTCGCCATCCACCACGCGTTGCGCAGGTAGGCGCGCGCCTCGCTGAGCATCGCGCCCCACTCCGGCGTGGGCGGCTGGGCCCCCAGCCCCAGGTAGCTCAGCCCGGCCGCGATGAGGATGGCGATGCCGACGCCCGCGGTTGCCAGGACCACGACGGGAGAGATCATGTTCGGAAGCACGTGGCGGAGCAGCATCCGCCCCTCGCCGGCGCCCAGCGCCCGGGCCGCTTCAACGTAGTCCATGGCGCGCACGCTCATGGTCATCCCGCGGGCCGTCCGCGCGTAGACGGGAACCGCGGAGATGCCGACGGCGATCATCGCGTTCGTCAGGCTGGGCCCCAGCATCGCGAGAATGGCCATCGCAAGGAGAATCTGTGGAAACGCCAGCAGCACCTCCATGACCGCCATCAGCGCGCCATCGAGGACTCCGCCGTAGAATCCCGCCAGGAGGCCGACGATCGTGCCGAGCACCAGCGCGATCCCGATCGTGACCAGCCCGATCTGCAGCGAGATGCGGGCGCCGTGGATGACGCGGCTCAGCACGTCACGGCCCAGCTCGTCGGTCCCCAGTAGAAAGCTCCGCGAGGGCGGACGAAGCACGGCCCCCGGGATCAGCGCCGCCGGATCGTACGGCGCGAGCAGCGGAGCGGCCAACGCGACAACCACAAACAGCACAAGCGCAATGAGCGCGGCGACCACCAGCGGCCTGCGGCGGAGCCGGCGCAGGACAGCGCGGGGGTGCTGGAGCGCCGGAACGATCGCGACCTGCCGCGCGGCGCCGGAGGCCGTGGCCATCACTGGTACCGGATCCGGGGGTCGAGGATCCCGTACATGATGTCGACGCCCACGTTCACAAAGACATACAAGGTCGCCACGACGAGCACAATCCCCTGGGCCAACGGGAAATCGCGCGACAGGATCGCGCTGACGGCCAGCCGGCCCAACCCTGGACGCGAGAAGACGGATTCAACGATGACGGCACCGGCGACCAGGCCCGCGAACTGCAGGCCGGCGATCGTGAGGACGGGGATCATCGCGTTGCGCAGCGCGTGCCGGTATACCACCAGCCGCTCCGACACCCCCTTGGCCCTCGCGGTCCGCACGTAATCCGCCCGCAGCACCCCCAGCACGCCAGCGCGCGTGACGCGGGCCAGCACCGCCGCCGCAGGTGCGGCCAGCGTCACCGCCGGCAGGATGAGGGCCCGCAGTCCCCCGGACTCCGTAATCGGGAGCCATCCCAGCGTCAGTGAGAACAGCAGGATGAGCAGCAGCCCCGACCAGAACGTCGGCATGGACAGCCCCACCAGGGTGACCGCCACAATCGCGGAATCGACCGAGGGACGCCGGGCCGCCGCGGCGGCGACACCTGCGATGATGCCGGCGCCGACCGCGAGCACCTGGGCCGCGAGCGCGAGCTCCAGCGTAGGCGGCAGGCGCTCGGCGATCTCCTCAGTGACGGCCCGGCGGCTGCGGATGGAACTGCCCAGGTCCCCCCGCATGACCCGTTCAAGAAACTTCAGGTACTGCACGATCAAGGGGCGGTCGAGTCCCAACTCGGAACGGAGCCGTGCCACCTCGGACGCCGACGCGAACTCCCCCAGCATGATGGTGACGGGGTCACCCGGCGTGAGGTGCAGCATCAGGAAGGTCGCCAGGGTGACCCCAAGAACAGTCGGGACGAGCAGCAGGATCCGCCGCGCTAAGAAAGCCCGCATCCTGCTTCCGCCTATTTCAGCGAGATGTCATTCAGCACCACGAACCCGTCCGGATGAATCTTCGCCCCCTGCACGGCCGGTTGGATCGCGATGTAGTTCGTGTTGGTCCACAGCGGGACCCACAGCGCCTGGTCCACGACGTACTTCTGGATGTCGCGGTAGAGGGCCAGCCGCTTCCCCTGGTCCGTCTCACGCCGCGACGCGTCGATCAGGCTGTCCAGCCGCGCGTCCTTGTTGTGGCTGAGGGTCAGTCCCGTCCCGATGTTGGACGAGTGGAACCACAGCTGCACGATGTCGGGGGACGTGTACGTGTAGCCCATGAACTCGGCCGGATGCTCGGCCGCTTTGAGCTTGGCCAGCAGGGTCCCGAACTCGAAGGTCTGGATCTCCATCGCGATGCCGAAGGCGCGCAACTGAGCCTGGACGATCTGAGCGGATCGCCGCCAGGTGTCGATCGGCGCCGTATACAGCGTGAAGGAGAACGGTTTGCCGTCCTTCTCCAAGGTGCCGGTGGACCCCGCTCGCCATCCCGCCTCCGCCAGGAGCGCCCTGGCCCTGGCGGGATCGTACTTGGGAGCGTAGTCCTTGATGCCGTCCCAGTAACCCCAGATCGATGGAGGCAGCGGCCCGTAGGCAATCTCCCCGAGTCCCTCCAGGCCGATCTCCAGCACGCTCTTCCGCTCAATGGCGTGGCCGAAGGCGCGACGGACCCGGATATCCGAGAAGGGTTCTTTCGTCACGTTGAACTCCATGAACAGCCCCACGCCCTTGCGCAGGAAGGAGAAGAACGGGTACTTGCTCATCGCCTGCAACCGGCGGACGTCGGTCGGCGGCACGGCCAGAATGGAGAGCTCGCCGCGCTCGAAGGCGGCCACCTGCGCCCCGGACTCCGGCATGATCCGCAGCACGAGACGCTCGACCAAGGGAGGGCCGGCGTGCGCGTAGGCCGGCGCCCACCGGTAGTCGGGGTTGCGGGCGAAGATGATGCGGTCCGCGCTGCGCCACTCCTGGAACTTGAACGCGCCCGTGCCGACCGGCGAGCGGCCGAAGCGGTCGCCCAGGTCGCGGACGGCCGAAGGGCTCACGATCATGGCGCGGGGGTCGGTGAGGTTGTCCAGGAACGGCGCGAAGGGTTCCTTCAGCTTGATGATAACCGTCGAGTCGCCGGCCGTCTGGACGCCGGCCACCGGCCCGAACAACGCTCCCGCAATGGGCGATTTCGTATCCGGCGAGAGCGCACGTTCAATAGACGCCTTGACCGCCTGGGCGTTCAGCGGGGTGCCGTCGTGGAACTTCACGTCGGTGCGAAGCTGGAACGTCCACGTAAGTCCGTCCCCCGACACGCTCCAGGACCGGGCCAGCGCGGCAATGTAGTTCCCCTTCAAGTCCTTGGTGATCAGCGTATCGCCGAGGTAGCGCATCAGCAGGCCGGTGACGGCAGTGCTGGTCTTCTGCGCGTCGAGCGTATCCGGCTCCTCGGTGGAAACGAGAACCAGTTCCCCTCCCGTGGCGGGCTGGGCCTGGGTCGCAGGCAGCGGAACCGCTGCGAGAGCGACCAGCAGGGGAATCACAATGCGGGCAAACGCAGACCATACGGTCATCCGGACCCCTCCTCTGTGCGCGTGGGCTACTCCGCTCTTTGCTGCCCTGACCACCACCCCCTCCCCCGGGCAGCCACCCGCAGCGCGTGAAGGTTGTGAGAAGGGGTAACGTGCGAGTGTTGACCGCAGGTTGTTATTTCAGGCGAGGGTCGAGCGCGTCCCGGAGTCCGTCTCCCAGCAGGTTGAATCCGAGGACGGTGAGCGCGATGATCGCGCCGGGGAAGGTCACGGGCCACCACGCCAGCTGCATGTAATTGCGCTCCTGGCTGATCATCTGTCCCCAGCTGATCGCCGGGGGCTGGATCCCCAGACCCAGAAAGCTCAACGCGGCCTCCGCAAGAATGGGCGTTGTGATCCCCAGCGTCGCGTAGACGACGAACGCGGAAAGGCTGTTTGGAAGCACGTGCCGGAGGATGATCCGCCCGTGGCTCGCCCCGATCGCGCGGGCAGCCTGCACAAATTCACGCTCCCGGACGGCAATCGCCTCGGACCGCACGAGCCGCGCAAGAGGGGTCCATCCCTTGAAGGTCAAGGCGACGATCAGTTCCGTCAATCCCACGCCGCGCATGGCCATCAGCGCCATCGCAAAGATCAACGTAGGAAAGACAATCAGCGTATCCGCCACGCGCATGATGATGGTATCCACCCGACCACCGAGATATCCGGCCAACAACCCGAGGGGGAGCCCCAAGGCGCCGTTGATCGCCAGGGTCCCCAGACCCACCATGAGCGATACGCGGCCGCCGTAGACGAGCCTGCTCAGGATATCCCGGCCAAAGAAGTCCGTTCCGAGGAAATGCTCTCGAGATGGAGGAGCATACCGGTTCTCCGGACGCATCTCGAGAGGATCCTCCGGCGCGACGAGGGGCGCAAAGAGGCTGGTCAGCGTAATCACAAGCACAATGAGCAGACCCGCAGAGGCCAGGTGGTCGCGCCGGAGACGCCCGATGACCTCCGACCTGAATCCGCGCACGGCGGGGACGCGAAGCGCCCCGACGGTGATGTCACTCATACCGGATGCGCGGGTCCAGGAAGGCGTAGCTCAGGTCGGTGAGGAGGTTGACGAGGCCGAACATCAACCCGTAGACGAACAAATTGCCCATGACCATCGGGGCATCTCGCTGCAGCATGCGCACGTACGCCAGACGGCCGATCCCCGGCCAGCTGAAGATCGACTCGACGATGACCGTCCCACCGAGCAGGATGCCGATCTCCAGTCCGATCGCTGTAACAATCGGCAGCATCCCGTTGCGCAGCGCGTGCTTCACGACCGCGTGGGCGCGAGACAATCCCTTCGCATATGCGGTGCGCATGTAGTCCTCCCGCAGGACCTCGAGGAGGCTGGCCCGGGTGAGCCTCATGAGGAGGGCTGCCATCGCCGTGCCGAGGGTGAGCGAGGGGAGGATCAAGTGCGGGAGCGTGCCGTACCCTGCCAGCGGCAAAAGCCGCCATTCATAAGCCAAGAGGAGAATGAGAATGAGGCCGAGCCAGAAGCCGGGAATGGAAACCCCGGCAAGGGCGAACAGCCTGCTGGCATGGTCCACGAACGAATGCCGGTAGAGGGCGGACGTGATGCCGCTCGGAATACCGATCCCCAAGGCCACCACCATCGACCCCGCCATCAAGAGAAGCGTAGCAGGCAGGTGCTGAAGGATCGTCGGCAACACCGGGCGCCCATCGATCAACGACACTCCCAGATCTCCGCGCGCCACACCGCTTACCCAGGCCAGATACCTGACGTGGAGGGGACGGTCCAGCCCGAGGTGGTGCCGGATGACCGCCAAAACCTCCTCGCTGGCATTGTCCCCTGCGAGCGCGAGCGCCGGGTCTCCGCCGGAGAGGTGCAGCATGAGGAACACAATGAGGGTCATTCCCAGCACGACAGGAATGAGGAACAGCAAGCGGCGGACGACGTAAAGGGCCACGCTTAGGAAAGCAGGTCGATTGTCGCTAACGCAGACGTTCGAGCAGCCACAATCAGATCCCTGACGGGAATCCGTTCGTCGGGGGGCACTTCGCCGAGCATGACGCGTTGCTGGTGCTCCAGGTCGGACAGTCCTCCGCCGGGGCCGTACGCGACGGCCTGCATCCCGGCGGCGGCGAGCACCGCGGCATCGCCATAGCCGCCGTACCGGCCGTCAGGACCTACATTGGGTTCCTCCTGGGCGACGAACCGATGCCATCGAGCCAGGGCCTGCACGACAGGCGCATTTGCGGGTGTTTCGAGCGCGGGGCCATACGCAAATGTGCGCACCGTTGCCGCAAAGGATGGGTCATCGTCACGCAGCCGGCGGACGAGCCCCTCCAGGTCTTTCTTCAGAGAATCTTCGGTCACGCCGGGCGGGGTTCGCCACCAGACGTGCACCGTCCGACCCAGTGATCCGTTGGAATCGATCTGCTCGATGTGGTGCCAGGGAAAGTCCTTGAGGATGGGGTGCCGTTCGAATCGGAGCCAGCTCCGGTCCGGGTAGGGCCGAGCCTCCTCCCCCAATGCGGCCGTGAACTGCTGTGCGCGCTGGTAGGGAGTGGGCTGAATGCGGGTGTCTGGATTGCGCCTCCGGATGGCGGGGTGCGGATGCGCTCCCTTCACGGTCACCTCCGCCTTGAACACGCCGACGTGGAGAGGCACGATGCCGTTGCCTGAGTTCTCCGTGTTCACGGCCATGGTCGCGCGGAGCCCGGACGCGACGAGGTGACGCGACCCGCGGCTGAACGTCTTATGCCCGCAGACGGGCGCCACGATCAGATCGCCGCGGAGAGGAAGCTTGAGGCGGCTGACCACCAGGACGGCCGTCAGCATGGCGCAGATGCCGCCCTTTTCGTCCTGGCATCCTTTGCCGTACAGGAATCCTTCCTCGACAAGCGGCTGGAACGGCTTACGCTTCCACCGGCTGAAATCTTCGAGGCCTCGTCCGCCGATCGGGCCGTGGTCCATGTGGCCGTTGAACATCAGGCTGGGTCCTTCACCGCTGCCGTGAATGCGGGCGATGACATTGTAGCTTTTCTTCGTCGGTGAGAATGCGATGTCATCAAACGGTACGCGCTGCAGGCCGACCTCGATCCCGGCGTCATTGAGGAGGTCTGCGATGAACTCGCCGATCTCCGCCTCTTCTGTCGTATAGCTGGGAATGGAAACCAGACTCTTCTCGATCTCCAGAATTTCCTCATCGGAGATGGCGGCCAGCGCGTCCGTAACCTTGGGATCCATCTACTTCCCCTCCTCAAGCTTGCGCAACCCTTCGAGGACTTCCGAGGTCGTCCAGACTCGGCAGAACCAGTCGGCGAGCGCCCGCAGCGATCCATCGTGGAGCTCCGCGCTGACCGTAGCGCAGGCGTCCTCCACCAGGATGACCTGGTACCCAAAGTCGAACGCCCCGCGAACGGTTGCCTCGACGCACTGATCCGTGACGACGCCGGTCACCACAAGGATGTCCACGCCGAGCATACGGAGGGCGTGGTCGATGTTGGTCACGCCGAACGGGCCGGGGGTGTCCTTCTCGATCACCACCTCGCCGTCCTGGGGGGCGAGCTCTGGAATGATCCCCCTCCGCCGCGGGGCTTGATCGCTGCGCAGCGGCCGGACGCGCACGCCGCCGAGGCAGTGGCCGCCCTTTGTCCCACGCCCCTTCGTGTGGACCACCTCCAGCCCCGCTGCGCGAAACCCGTCCTGGAGGCGGCGAATGTTGGGGACCACCTGCTTGAGCCGCGACAGGTAGTACGCCATGGATATCTCCCGCGCTTCTGCCATGGCGATGAGCCCATCTCCTTCGGTGACCGATCCAGCCTCCATGTCGATGACGAGGAGCGCAGTGCGCCCTCGCTCCAGGGCCATTTGCGGCAGAGGATCGAAGAGCCGGACCAGCGGAGGCGCGGCTTCTCCCAGCTTCGCCCAGACATTCATGACTACTTCTTCCATCCTCCCTTGCGCCCGACGTCAAAGAACAGGGAGAACGAATCGTAAGACAGGTTTTGGATCGCGCTGCTCCCCACCACGTACTCGGACTTGAAGGTGAGGATCAGGATCGGCACGTCGCGCACAATGATCTTCTGGGCCTGGCTGTACAGGGCTTTTCGCTTTCCCTGGTCGGACTCCGCCCGTGCCGCGTCCAACAACCGGTCCAACTCCGCATTACTGTAGTTGGCATTCACGTCCTTGGGGACGATGGCGCTGGTATGGAAGCGCCGGTAGAGGACGGAGTCCGGATCGGGAGCCGGGCCCAGCTGAAACGAGATCATGTCGTAGTTTCCGCTGCTCCAGTCGCGGATGATCGTCGCCGCCTCACGCGGTTTCAACGTGACGTTTACGCCGATCCGGGCCAGCTGATTTTGGAACACCTGAGAGTACTGCGCGGTCGTCGTCTCCGCGAGATGCTCGAGCTCGACCGTGAGGTCGCTGACGCCCGCCTCGGCGAGGAGGGCCTTGGCTCTCGATGGGTTGTACGTGTACTGTTCCACGTTCTTCTCATGGAACGCGGAAGATGGAAGGATCGGCGACGCCCCCGGGCTGGCGAGGCCGAAGTAGACGAGTTGCGAAATTTCCTGCCGGTTGACGCCGAAGGACAGTGCGCGGCGCACCCGCACGTCCCGGAGCGCTCCACGGCCTCCATTGACTTGAATGAAGTCGGCCTGCGCGCCTTTGACCTCGTAGACATTCAGGGCCGCATTCTTCCGCATGCGGGCGATCTCAGGCACGACGCCGGTCCAGATCACGTCAACCACGCCGCTCTCCACCTGCAGGGCGCGCACAGCGTTATCGGTCACCGGAACGAAGGTGATCTTGGTAAACCCGGGCGCGCCCTCGAAGTAGTCTCGGTTGGCTTCGAGCACGATTCGCGTGTTCGGCACCCATTCGACAAACCGATACGGGCCGCTACCGATCGGTCTGAGGTTTGGCGCGGTCGCATCCGCCTCGGCCTGCCGCTTCGACACAATTCCCCGCCACAGCTCGGCGAGAAATGAGGCCCTCGGCTCCTTGAGCCGAAAGATCACCGTCGCCGCATCGGGCGCCTCGATCTCGTTGATCACACTGAACGTGCCGAGGTCCGGCGAGGCGAACTGCGGATCCCGCATCGTGTCGTACGTGTACTTGATGTCCGCCGAGGTCAACGGGGACCCATCGTGGAACCGCACGTTGTTGCGGAGCTTGAACACGTAGGTCGTCGGGTTGCGTACGTCCCAGGACGTCGCCAGATCGCCGACCAACCCCTTCGAGGTCGCCCGCAGCAGCGCGCTATGGATGAGGCCATTGACACGACGATCGGGCGTAATGCGGGTCCGCCGCGGGTCGAGGCTCTGTGCATCGCTCTGGTAGCCGATGATCAGCTCGCCGCGCTCTATCCGCTGCCGTTGCTCCGGGGACTGACCCAGCACCAGCGCGGGCGCGGTTGCGAGCACACCGACCACCAGCGTGATTACCACCATCTTGCCGAGGAACGGTCGAACCATTGCCCCACCTCCCGCGTGTTATGAGTGAAAGGCCCGGACGTCCTTGAGATAGCCGTAGAGGGTGAACTTCGAAATGCCCAGGGCGGCCGCGGCGCGTTCCACGCCTCCCCGGATGAGGAACAGCCCCCGCTCGTGCATGAGGCGCACAGCCTGGAGGCGGTCTTCGCGGTCCATGAACTTGGCCGGCTTTCCGACCTCGGCAAGCGCTTCCTCGATCATGTGCGCGATGACGTCCCCGACGTCCAGCTGCACCTCTTCACCGCCGGCCTCCATAGCGCTCGTGGACGTCTTAGAGATCTCGTCGAGCAGGAGGCGCGCCATGGTGAACGCGGACAGGTCGAGGTTGATGCACAGGGCGATCACCGGCTTGCCTGCCGGCGTCCGGAGGACGAGCGAGGTCGAGCGGAGCTCGCGGCCGTCCCGCGTTTTCGTACGGTACCCCACGGACAACGTCGATTCCTTGATCGCAGAATCGAGCAGCTTCAGCGCCACGTCCTTGGCCGGACCCCCGACGACGGGACCACCGACCCGCCGCCCGGTCACGGCTCCGTTGGTGATGGCGACGATCGAGCGTTCCGGTACGCGCAGATCGTGCAGGACGACCTCGCAGTGGGCCCCCACCGTCTTGCCGATCGCCTCGGCGGCGGGGCGGAGCAGTGCCAGGACGCTGTCTACGTCACGGTCGGCGATCCGCGGGAGAACGTCCCCCGCGTCCTGAGGCTGCTCTTTGGCAGCTACTCTGGCCATTGAACCATCCTTGCCATGGGCCCCGCAATTTTGCTAGATTATACACAATCCTAGTGGCCATCACCCTTCTCTGTCAAGACAGCCCGATTTGCCTGTACGCGGTGGATCGGAAAGGGGCGCCATGGCTCTCCTGTTGAGTGCGGCGGACATCGCAGCGGTGCTCCCCCCTGCCGACGCCGTTGATGTGCTTGAGGAAGGCTTCAGGCTGTTCGGGTCGGGGATGTTCACTATGCCGCAGCGCCTCATGGTGAGGCATCGCGCGGGGGTGCTCGCGGCGATGCCGGCGGCGGACGACACCATCGTGGGCATCAAGGTCGCCACCGTGCACCCGGCCAATCCTGCGAACAACCTCCCCGCCGTTCAGGCCCTGGTCCTTCTCCACGACGCCGTGACGGGCGAGCTCCTCGCCATCCTCGACGGGACGGTGCTCACGCTCATTCGGACTTCGGCCGCCTCGGCGGTGGCCACGCGCCATCTGGCAAATCCGGGCCCGGCGTCTCTTGGCGTCCTGGGCTCGGGTCCGCTGGCTATTTCGCATATCCGCGCCATGGCCGCCGTCCGACCATTGGAGGAGGTCCGTATCTTCTCTCCGCGGGCGAAGTCGCGGTGGCCGCTGTTAGTCCGGTCGCTAGCCGACCTCCAGCTGAACCTGACCCCGGCAGACAGCGCAGCCTCGGCCGTTCGGGATGCGTCCTTGTTGGTTCTTGCCACTTCCGCCGCAGCTCCCGTGATCGACTGGACGTGGATTTCCCCCGGCACCCATATCAATGCCGTCGGCAGCCATGCCCCGACGGCCCGGGAGCTCGATAGTGACACGGTGGTCCATAGCCGGATCGTCTGCGACGCCGTGGAAGCGTGTTGGGCTGAGGCAGGCGATCTAATTATCCCGGAGCAGGAAGGGCGGATCGCCAAGGGCCACGCGCAGGTTGGACTCGGGGACGTCTTGCTGGACCGCGCGCCGGGCCGATCTGCTCCCACGGACGTGACCGTCTTCAAGAGCGTGGGGCTGGCCTTCCAGGATCTGTGGTCGGGTTTTCAAGCGTGGAAGCGGGGACGCGCGCGCGGTCTGGGCGCGCAGTGGGATGTCGGAGGACTGGGCAGGCTGGTCGGCCAGCAACTCAGGTAACGGTCAAGGAGGGGGCTCACGATGACGAGGATGGTCAAGCTGGTAGCCGGCGTGTGTGCTCTGACGGCTCTGCTGTTCACCTCTCTGGCGCAGGCGCAGCCTGCGAGCCGCATGGCGCGGGGGGAGGTCGTACTCGGCCACAAGGATGACGCCCAGTCACTCGATCCCCGGCGCGGCCGCATCACCCCCGATCGGCGGCTGACCACCTTGATCTACAGCTCGCTCGTCCGCGCAACGGCGAAAGGGATCGTCCCCGATCTCGCCGAGCGCTGGGAGACCCCGTCTCCGACAACGTACATCTTCCACCTCCGCCGCGGTGTCCGGTTCCACGACGGAACCGAGCTGTCGGCAGAGGACGTCAAGTACACCTACGATACGATCCGGGACCCGGCGTTCGCGTCCCCTGATTTCAGCACCTTCCGGGTCATCAGGGAGATCAGCACGAACGGCAAGTACGAAGTTCGCTTCGAGCTGTCGGCCCCATTCGCTCCCCTGCTCTCGGAGCTCATCCGCGGCATCGTCCCGAAGGCCTACGCTGAAACCAACCCCACGAACGTCAACCTCCGGCCGGTCGGATCCGGCCCCTTCAAGTTCGTGGAGTGGGTCCCCAATACACGGATCGTGCTGGAAGCCAACCGCGACTACTACGGCGGCGCGCCCAAGATTACGCGCCTGATCCTGCTCCCCATCCCCGACACCGTCGTCCGCATGCTGCAGTTCGAGACGGGCGCGATCGACGCGGTCTTCTCGTTTGCCCCGTCCATTGAGATCCTGCGTGCGATCGCCAGCAAGAAGTACAACGTCCACGAGGTTCCGGGGAGCACCGCCAATTTCATCCAGCTCAACATCAACCGTCCGCCCCTGAATGATCGCCGGGTCCGCCAGGCGATTGCCTATGCCATCGACCGCCACCAGATCGCCCGGTTCATCTACCTGGGAATGTCCGTCCCGGCATCCTCGCCCGTGCTGCCTTCCTCTCCCTTCTTCGAGCCCGACACAGATCAGATGACCTACAACGAGCAGCGGGCGCGGGCGCTCCTGAAGGAGGCCGGCCAGGAGAAGGGGTTCACCATCGAGCTCGAGCCCGTGGCCGACCTGGAGCGGCAGCAGTACTCCGAGCTCATTCAGCGCCAGCTGGCGAAGGTCGGGATCACCGTGGTCTTGAAGCCGCGGGAAGCCGCAACCATCGTGCGCGATTGGGTCACGGGCAATTATGACATGATTACGTTCGGTCTCGGGAACGCCCCCGATCCGGATTCCATCCTGTACCGGCGGTTCCACTCCAGCCAGTTTCCGCCCGCCGGGGTCAATGCCGGATACAAGAATGCCGAGGTGGACCGCCTGCTCGATCAGGCGCGGACGACAACCGATCAGGCCGCTCGCACGCGTCTCTACAGCCAGGCGCAGAAGATTATCGTGTCGGACGTGCCCATCATCATCCTGACCTACGGCCCTGAGCACGTCGTCGCCCACCCGCGCCTGAAGGACGCGACCTACGACCCATTCTCGCTGTTCTTCGACCTGGGGACGAAGGCGCACTGGGCGAGCGAGTGAGAACAGCTGCTGAGTCATCCCTAGTCATTGCGAGGCGCAGCCTTGTCTGTCATTGCGAGGCCCAGCCTGATCTGTCATTGCGAGGCCCCGAAGGGGCCGTGGCAATCCCCTTGAGACACGTTCGATCAAGAAAGGAGACTTCTTTGGCTCTATCGCATTGGAACTAATACTCGCAGTCGCTGAGAACCGGACGGTGATTCGTGGAGAGAGAAGATCTGCTGCGGCAGGCATCCAGGGAGCTCAGGGCGGCTTCACGGACGAATCGAGAGCGTGAAGAACGTCAGCGCACAGCGCAGGCAGCGACTCCTGCCATCAGACCGCGGAAAGTCAAGATCAAGACCGGAAGCGTACGGAAGACCAAGAAGGGCCGGATCAAGCCAGCGTAGAGCTGACTTCGATCTGCAAGATGGTGAGACCCTAGGGTCCCGGTTCGAGGAAGTCCACAATTATCTGCGATACCGTCCGGTAGTGCGCGTCTGTGGTAAGGAGCCGCAGCCCGTGCTGCATGGCGCTTGCCGCAATCCAAATGTCATTCGTTGGGATCGGTGTGCCCGCCTCACGGAGACTGTTGACAATCACGGCATACCGCTCGGACGTCTCTGGGTCGACGTTGACGGTCCGGACCCTCGGTGACGCGAGAAATCCCTCCAACTCGAGTTCATTCTTCCGCCGATTCTTTCCCCGCAGAAACCCGGCAAGCAGTTCTCCGATGACCACGGGGGTCACGGAGAGCTCCTCTGCTCGCTGGATCGCGCTCTTCACCTCCTGGTGGCCGCGCATGAATGCGGAGTAACCCGAGGTGTCCAGCAGTATCCGACTCATCTCCACACGTCTGGGTCGATAGCCCGCTGATCACGCAGAAACGCCTCGAACCTCGCCCCCTCCTCCTTTGACCACGATCCGGCCAATGCATCGAGATCGTGGTAGGTGGCGCGTTCGGACTTCCGACGACCCTTACCGAGACTTTCCAGCAGCAGACCAATCACCGCTTTGTTCAGACTGCTCCCATGCTCCTTGGCCCTGCGGCGAATCGCGTTCGCCAGCTCGGGAGGTAGATTTCTCAAGGTCACAAGCTTCACCGTCGTCTCCCCCAGTGTGATGCATATTGTGCATCACAACGATGCACGATAGCATCACGGGCGAGCGAAGTCAATAGCTCACTCGAGCCATCCTCATTGCAGCACCTTCGAAGAGCATCTAAGCGATCCCCCACACGTGACAATGGGGCTTCTTGAGGCTACATTATCATTGTGCAGACCGTCGGCTTGCGCGAACTAAGGAATCGCCTCAGCCAGTACATCAGGCGAGTCCGGGATGGCCAGGCGGTCGTCGTGACCGACCGCGGGCGGGTCGTGGCAGAACTCCGCCCTCCGGGTCAGATCCCCGCCGGTACGAAGATCGATCCGGCAGTAGCGCGGTCGGTGAACCGCGGTCTGTTGGTACCTGGCGCGCGCAACAATGCCCGCGTCTATCCCCGCCAGTCACGGCTACTACAATCGGGCACAGCTGCCAGCCTGCTGGACGCTGAGCGCGGGGATTGGTGAGACTGTACGCCGAGCCGAGCGCCGTCCTCGCCTGGCTGTTGGGCGAGGCCAGAGGAGAGGAGGTCCGACGGCTGCTCGGGGGCGCCAGCGAGGTTTACACGTCTGTCCTGACGCTGGTCGAAACTGACCGGGTACTAATCAGGGCTCAGATGCTGGAAGCACTGAAGAAAGAGGATGT
>JBIOWP010000123.1:0-10440 GCA_044868695.1 bacterium | reverse complement strand
ACCGCTCCCGGATCCGCCGCAGCACCGGCATCTCGGTGTCCGCCCACTCAATACGCTGCCGGCCCCCCTTGACGAGATCGGGATCTTTGACGTGGAACTCCATGCGCTACTCGATGAAGTCCTTCAGCCGTTTCGACCGGGACGGGTGGCGCAGCTTGCGCAGCGCCTTGGCCTCGATCTGACGGATGCGTTCGCGGGTCACGCCGAACTCGCGGCCCACTTCTTCCAGCGTGCGGGGGCGGCCGTCGTCCAGCCCAAAGCGCAGCTTCAGGACCTTGCGCTCGCGCGGCGTGAGCGTTTCCAGCACATCCTCCAGCTGTTCCTTGAGCATGGTGAACGACGCGGCTTCGGCCGGCGCCAGCGCGTCCTGGTCTTCGATGAAGTCGCCCAGGTGGCTGTCTTCCTCTTCGCCGATCGGCGTCTCGAGAGAGATCGGCTCCTGCGCGATCTTGATGATCTCCCGGACCCGCTCCACTGGGAGGCTCATCGCCGAGGCGATTTCCTCCGCGGTGGGCTCGCGGCCCACCTCCTGCAGCAGGGTGCGGGAGACGCGGATGAGCTTGTTGATCGTCTCCACCATGTGCACGGGGATGCGGATCGTCCGCGCCTGGTCGGCCAGGGCGCGGGTGATCGCCTGCCTGATCCACCAGGTGGCGTAGGTGCTGAACTTGTAGCCCTTCCGCCAGTCGAACTTCTCCACGGCGCGGATGAGGCCCAGGTTGCCTTCCTGGATGAGGTCGAGAAAGAGCATGCCGCGGCCCACGTATTTCTTGGCGATGCTCACGACCAGGCGCAGGTTGGCCTCGATCAGGCGGCGCTTTGCCTCCTCGTCGCCTTTCTCCATCCGCTGCGCCAAATCCACCTCTTGCTCCGGGGTGAGCAGGGCGACCTTGCCGATTTCCTTGAGGTACATGCGGACCGGGTCGTCGATCGCGACGCCCTCGGCCGCGCGAGCCTCTTCCTCTTCCTCGCCCTTCCCCTTCTGCTCCGCCTCCTTGGCGTCTTCGACGACGTCGATCCCCTGCTCCAGCAGGACCGTGTACACTCGGTCGATCAGCTCGATGTTTTGTTCGGCTTCCGGGAACTGCTCCAGGATGTCATCGTGGGTCAGAAACCCCTTCTTTTTGCCAAGCTCAACCAAGGCCTTCAACTCGGCCTGGATTCGCTCGTCTGTGATCGGCGCCTCAGGCGCCTTCTTCCTGGCCATCGCCCTCACCCCCCTTCTGCGGGGGGATCCGCTGTGTGCCCGTCCCCGGCCGCAGGGCTGATTCTGCCGGAGAGAGGCCAACCAGTTTTAAATACTCCATCTGCAACTTGCGAACCTGCTCCAAATTTCCGGCCGTTTGGGCCTCCTGAATCTGCCTGGCCACGGCCAGCCGCTGCAGCGCCGCCGGTTCCCGGTGGGCGATGTATTCGACCGCGTCGTAGACCACTTTCTCCTTTTCCCGCTCCAGCAGCGGCAGATCTTCAAAGACCAGCTGCATCAGCAGGCGCTGCTGTTCCGCGTCTGCGACCCGCTCCCGCAGGGTCTCGGCGTCGGCATCCGGGGCCTCAAGCAGGGCGCGGGCCAGCCCGCGGTGCCGCTCGTCTTGGAAGTCATCCGGCCCCAGCGCGTCCCCGACCACCCGCCGGACCGCCGCCTCATGCACCATCACATGGACCAGCAGGCGCTCCGCCTGGAACCGGGCCCGATCGGGCGCCGGCGCCGCCGGCGGCGCCCCCCCTCCCGGCGCCCTACCCCGCAGCCGCGTCCGCAGCCGCTGGCGCACCGCGTCCTCGGCCAGGTCGAACCGCTGCGCGAGGCTGCGCAGATACTCCGCCTGGCGGACCGGGTTCGCCACCGCCGCCACGGCGGGGAGGAGCTCGTCCACTATACGTACCTTACCCTCGACGCTCTTCGGATTATGCCGTCCGGCGACCAAACCGACCTGATAGTCGAAAATCGGCACCGCTGCGGCCACCAGAGCCCGGAACTTCTCCGGACCCTCGGCGCGCAGGAACCCGTCGGGATCGCCTGAGGGCAGCACCACGACCCGCACCGGGAGGTCGGCCTCCTCAAAGATACTCATCGCGCGTTCCATCGCCGCCTGGCCGGCCGCGTCGGCGTCATAGACCAGCACCGTTTTCCCGGCAAACCGCTTTAGCACCAGCACCTGGTCCAGCGTGAGCGCCGTTCCCAGCGACGCCACCGCGTTCGTGATGCCGAACTGGTGACAGGTCAGGACGTCCATGTTACCTTCCACGATCACAACCTCATCTTGGTGACGGACCGCGTCGCGCGCCCAGTTCAGCGCGTACAGGGTCCGCCCTTTGACGAAGACCGCCGTCTCTCTCGAGTTCAGATATTTCGGCTGCGTGTCGTCGAGCGCGCGCCCGCCGAACGCCACCGGCCGGTCTTGAAGGTCCAGGATCGGAAACATCAGCCGGTTCCGGAACATGTCGTAGTACCCTTCGCCGGTGCTCCGCGGCTGCACCACCCCGCCGCTGGCCAGCAGGGCCGCGGGGAAGCCTTTGCCGGCCAGAGCCCGGAGCAGGTCATCCCAGTTCGGCGTCGCGTATCCCAGCCGGAAGCGCTCGGCCGTCGGCCCGTCCACCCCGCGGCGCGTCAGATACTCCCGCGCGGCCTGCCCTACCTCAGGATGCTGCAGGCGCTCGCGGAAAAACCCGGCCGCGGCCTCCAGCGCCTGGTACAGCCGGTCGCGCTCGGTCGCCTGGCGGACTTCGTCGGGGTTCCGCTCCAGCCGCACGCCGGCCCGCCGCGCCAGCGTCTCCGCCGCCTCGGCGAACGACAGGTTCCCGGTCCGCATCACGAAGTCGAAGATGTCGCCTCCGGCGCCGCATCCGAAGCAGTGCCACAGGCCGCGCTCACGGTCGATGTGGAACGAGGGCGTCTTCTCCTGGTGAAATGGACACAGACCCTTGTAGTGCCGGCCGGCCTTCTTGAGGGCGACATGGGCACTCGCCAGCTCGACCAGGTCGACCCGGTGGCGGATTTCTTCTTTGATATCGGCAGACAGGCGCCCGCGCATGAACAGTTCAAAGGGCCCTATCTCTTCGGAGATAAGGCCCCCTCCTCACGATGACGACACCGTAACATTCGTCAGCCTGGCCTTCTTCCCTCCTGCCGAACGGCGCAATCCTGCGGGATATTCCTCAGGTCATCGCGAGGCGGCTCCGGCTTTCTGATGCTTCGCCTCGGCAATCACGCGCTCGGTGACGTGGGGCGGCACCTCTTCATAGCGCGAAAACGCCAGGGTGAAGGTTCCCCGGCCCCCCGTCATCGAGCGCAGGTCGGAGGCGTACCGCAACACCTCGGCCTGGGGCACCTGAGCCTGTACGATCGTGGTCCCGTTCCCCTGCGGGTCCATCCCCAGGATGCGCCCGCGCTTGGCGTTCAGATCGCCGATGATATCGCCCATCTGGTCGTCGGGCACATGCACCGATAGCGTCACCACGGGTTCCAGGAGAATCAGACCCGCCGAGGTGGCCGCCTCTTTGAAGGCCATCGACCCGGCGATCTGAAACGCAATGTCGGAACTGTCCACGTCGTGATACTTGCCGTCCACCAACGCGACGCGTATGTCCACGACCGGGTACCCCGCGAGCACACCCTCGTCCAGCGCCTTGCGCACGCCCTTTTCGACGGACGGGATGAATTGGTTGGGGATCGATCCGCCATGAATCTTGTCGACAAACTCGAAGCCCGTGCCTCGCGGCAGCGGCTCCATGTCGATAAAACAGACCCCGTATTGCCCGTGGCCGCCGGTCTGCTTCACGTACCGGCCCTGCGCCTTCGCCTTCCCCCGGATCGTTTCGCGATACGGCACGCGGGGTGGCATCAAGACGACGTCGACCCCGAACTTCCGCCGCAGGCGGTCGGCCATAATCTCCAGGTGGGACTCGCCCATGCCGGAGAGGATCGTCTGCTTCATTTCGGCATCACGGCGGACCCGCAGCGTGGGATCTTCCTCGGTCAGCCGCTGCAGCGACACGCCCATCTTGTCCTCGTCGCCCTTGCTCTTCGGCTCTACCGCCAGCGAAATCGCGGGCTGAGGAAACGCAATGGGCGAGAGGAGCAGGGGCGTTTCCTTGGCTGCCAGCGTGTCGCCGGAGCCGGTTTCCACGAGCTTGGCGACGGCGCCGATGTCGCCGGGACCGACCTCCGGCGTCGGCTCCTGATGCTTGCCGCGCAGGAAGTACACCTGCCCGATCCGCTCGGGCTTTCCCCGGGTGGCGTTGAGCACGTGCGCGTCGGAGCGCAGGGCCCCGCCGTACACGCGGAAGTAAGAGAGCTTGCCCACGTAGGGATCCGCGAGGGTCTTGAAGACCAGGGCCGTCAGGGGGGCGCCGGGGACCTGCGCCACTTCGACCGGCTGCTTGTGCGGGTCGGTCGCCGTCACCTCGTGGCGTTCCGCCGGCGCAGGCAGCAGTGTGACGAGTTCGTTCAGCAGCAGCGGGATACCGATGAGCCTGGTCGCGGATGCGCACAGCACCGGGACCAAGGTGCCGGCTTTCACTCCGGCATGCAGCCCGTGCGTCAGCTCCTCCTGCGACAGTTCACCGGTCTCCAGGTACTTTTCGACCAGCGCGTCGTCTGATTCGGCCGCGGCCTCCATCAACTTCTCGCGGGCGGTCTGGGCCGGGGCGGCGAGCTCGGCCGGAATCTCGCCGGCCGCCGGGGTGCCCTGGGCAAAGGTGTACGCCTTCATTTCCAGCAGATCCACCACGCCGGTGAACCCACCCTCGGCGCCGATCGGGATGTGGATGGGCGCCACCCTCGTGCCGAACCGGGTCCGCAGGGACTGCAGGGTCCGGTCGAAACTCGCGTTTTCGCGGTCCAGCCGATTCACCACGATCAGCCGGCTTACGCCGCCCTGCTCCGCGTGCGCCCACGCGGCCTCGGTCTGCACCTGCACGCCCGCGACCGCGTCGACGACCAGCACCGCGCCCTCGACAACGCGCAGCGCCCCGACGACCTCGCCGACAAAGTCGGGGTAGCCGGGGGTGTCCAGGAGATTGATCTTGTGATCCTGCCACACCACGGGAGCCAGCGCGGCGTTGATCGTGTGCTTGCGGCGCTGCTCTTCCGGATCGAAATCGGTGGTGGCGGTGCCGTCGTCCACCTTGCCCAACCGGTCTACGGCCTTGGCTGTGAACAACATGGCTTCGACCAGCGACGTCTTCCCGGTACCGCCGTGCCCCACGACGGCGATGTTGCGGATGCGCTCTGGAGGATATGGCTTCACTGGGAACCTCCCTCGGGCGATACTCCGATATTCACCGCGCGGGCCTCAATAGCCTCGTGCCTTGTCGACCAGGTTGAGGAGCGGCTCGCCTCGCAGGTACCGCCGGAGGTTTTCACAGAACAGGGGCACGGCCCGATCCATGTAGCGCGGGGAGGCGCCCGAGACGTGGGGGGTGATAATCACATTCTCGAAATCGTACAGCGGACTGTCGGAGGGCAGCGGTTCCCGCTCGAAGACGTCCAACGCGGCGCCCGCGATCCACCCCTCGCGCAGCGCGCGGATCAGCGCCGCCTCCTGGACGATGGGGCCCCGCCCGATGTTCATGAACACCGCCGTGCGCTTCATCATCTGGAACTCGCGCTCGCCGATCAGCCCGCGGGTCTCCGGCGTCAGGGGCAGCGCGACCAGGACGAAGTCCGACTCGCGCAGGACCTCCGGCAGCCCGTCCGGGGGCAGCACTCGCTCGACCCCGGGCGTGGGCACGGGCGTGCGCCGGGTCCCGACCACCCGCAGGTTGAACGCCGCCGCCTTGGCGGCGATCTCGCGGCCGATGGTCCCCACGCCAAGGATCCCGAGGGTCTTTCCGGCCACGTCGCCACCGAGCACAGCGGCGCGATCCCACCGCCGCTGGAGCTGGCGGCGCACCGCGATGTGAAGCCGGCGCTCGAACGCCAGGATGAACGCGAAGACGTGCTCGGGCAGCGGGGGGTGAATGCCGATGCTTTTGGTGATCACAATCTCGCGCTCGAAGACTTCCGGGACCATGACATCATCGACGCCTGCGCCCGTCGAGTGAATCCATTTCAATCCCGGCGCATGCTGAATGGCCTCCCGGGGGACCTTCCAGCCGACCATGACCTCCGCGGGTCCGGCCAGGGCCGGGATCCCCGGCTGGCCGGCGGCCACGGTCACCCGCACGCGGGGATCGACCGCGCGGATCTGTGCGAGCAGGCGTTCCTCGAGGTTGATAAAGATCAAAACGTTGAGGGCGCGGTCGTGCGTCATCAGCGGGATCCGGTCCGCATCGCGCCGGCGGCATCCGCCAGTCTCGTGACGACAAACTCACGGTCCAGGGACGCCAAAAACCAGCCTGCCTGAGGACCGGACGGCTTGCCCAGGAACGCCAGATAGATCGCGGAGAACGCCTGCTTGGAGGCGAGCCCCATCTCTGCCTTCAAGGCATGGATCTGCTCGTGCAGTGTCTCCCCGGGCCACTCCGGCCGGCTGCGCAGAACGGCGGCCAGCCGCCCGAGAAACTCCCGCTGCGCGCCATCCAGGGACACGTCGGGAAGGCTGGGCTGCACCTGAAAACGGTAGTGGTCGGGCGCATGCGCCGCGAGCCACCGCCGGGCATCGTCGATACGCCGGGCGAGCTCGGCGCGGTCGGCCTCAACCAGCGGCGCCCCTTTCTCGCGCTCCGCCTCGCGGGCGATGTCTACGGCCGGCATCTGCATGAGATACGCTACCTTGGCAAAGCGCATCCGGAAGCAACGATGGGGCTCGGCCTCGGTGCGGGCATACGCGAAGGTCCGCGCATGATCTCGGAGGAGTTCGGCCTCCGCCGGGGTCTTGGCCTCGGCCTCTCCGAAGTACGCGGCCGCGGCCCGGTCGTATTCGTCGTACAGGTTCGGGACTGTTTCGCCACCTGGATCAAAATTGATCTGCTGGCGGTGGTGCGGTCGGACGAGGAGAAATCTCGCCAGCTCCGGTCGAAGCAGTTCCACCAGCTCGGCCGCCGGCATGCCGACGCCGCGGCTGCTGCTCATCGCGCGGCCGCCGATCAGCAACCACTCATAGGGAACCGGATACGGCGTCGGGTAGGTAAAGAGGCGCTCGACCATCGCGCTGGCGCGGTCGTGGCTGCCCCCCTTGGTCATGTGGTCTTTCCCGGCCCCTTCGATCATCACCCCCAAAATCTTCCACTTGGCGGCCCACTCCACGACATACTGCAGCTTGCTGCCCCCATCGAACGGCCCCCGCTGCCCGCGGTGCCCACACCCCTGCGCCCAGGCGACTTTATCCGGCCGGCACTCATAGGACACCACCCGCCCGTCCCACCCTGTGATTACCGTCGTCCCTATCCGGCCGCACGACTCGCACACCACCTGAACCGGGTGCCGCTCGGCCCGCTTGCTGCCGCTGATCTCCCGGTCGATGCGAATGAATTCATCGGCCCGATCCAACGCGAGGCGGATGGCATCATTGAACCGCCCCGCCTTGTACATCTCACTCGTCCAGTACACGTCGGGGTGGATGCCGAGCTGGTTGAACACTTGGATGAGGGCCGTGCCGAAGTACCGCGCCAGGCTTTCCTGGGTTCCCGCCGGCGAGGGCACGTCGGACAGCGGCATGCCGAGGTACCGGCGGAACTCCTCCGGTGCGGCCGCCGGGACCGTGTCCATTGGGTCATAGTCGTCAAACCCGTAGAGAAATGCGACGCGGCGGCCCTGTTCGACGAGCCCACGGCCGATGCAGTCGTGGAGCACCACCCCTCGCAGCGACCCCACGTGAATCGGTCCCGAGGGACTCTTCGCATCGTTGATCACATAGCGATCGGCGGGACGCGTGCGCACCACGTCGCCGACGATCACATCGACCCACATACTCACACTCCGACCAGCGGCGGCTAGCTCGAACGGCCTTGGGGCTGCGCCTGCGGCGAGCGGCCCGCTTGAAGCGTATCACGCACGTCCCCGACAAGAAAGAACGACCCCGTCACGACAACGACGTCTTCGGGACCCGCCAGCTCGAGCGCCCGCTGGACCGCCGCCTGGCGATCCTCGACCACTTCGACACGGGCAACAAAACGGCCGGCCTCCGCCGCCAGCACACCGGCAGACAAAGGCTTGGTGTGGTGGGGGGTCGTCACAATCACGACATCCGCGAGCGGCGCGATTAGACTCGTGCAGGCGCGGTGGTCGTGGGTGGCCACCATGCCGAAGACGAGCACGATCCGGCGGCCCGGGAAAATCGCCTCGAGCGTCTGGCGCAGCGCGCCCAATGAGGCCGGGTTGTGGGCCACGTCCACGACGACGTACGGGCGTTCCCGCAGCACCTCCACGCGGGCCGGCCAGCGCAGGCGGTCGAGGCCGGTGCGGACGGCTCCGGCGTCCAGCGGGAATCCCCGGTCCGCGAGTACCTCTGCGCTGGCGACCGCGGTGGCGGCGTTCACGATCTGGTGGGCCCCGACCAGCGGGAGACGCAGCCGGCCGTAGTCCCACCACAGGCCGGAGAGCTCAAAGGTCTGTTCATACGGCGTCGAGCTCACAGCGCGCCAGCGCATCACTTCGTCGATCAGCCACAACCGGGCCTCATGCCGCGCGCAGACATCGATGATGGCCGCCAGCGCTTCGGGACCCTGCGGAGCGCTCACCACCGCCCCCCGGTCGCGGATGATGCCGGCTTTCTCCCGTGCAATGGCATCGAGCGTGTCCCCGAGGACCTCCATGTGGTCATAGCTCACCGGGGTGATCACCGAGACCGCCGGATCGGCGACGTTGGTCGCATCCAGCCGCCCGCCCAACCCGACTTCGACGATGGCGAGATCGACGCGCGAGCGGGCAAAGTGCGTGAACGCCAGGGCGACGGAGAACTCGAAGTAGGTCGGCACGCCCAGCGGGTGAGCGTCCATCGCCTCGACGTGCGGACGTGCCGCCTCGACGAGTCGGGCCAGTTCCTCAGGAGGAACTAACTCGTCGTCGATTCGGATCCGCTCCCGGTAGTCAACAAGGTGAGGCTTGGTGTAGAGGCCGATCCGATACCCGGCGGCATGCAGGATCGAGGCCAGCATCGCCGCCGTCGACCCTTTGCCCTTCGTGCCGGCGATGAGGAGCGTGCGAACGGCCCGGTGGGGGTCGCCCAGGCGCCGCAGCAACTCCTCGACCCGGCGGAGCTTGCCGGCATCCCGTGGCAGCGTCGCCGACCGCGGCCGGGTCAGCAGCCCATCGATGTAGGCAAGCGCGTCAACGTACATCAATGGGGTCTGACCCTATCTATGTCTATCGCTTCAGCACGGTTCATAGATCGGGGTAAATGTGCTCAGCCTGTCTGCCTAGTACCCAGTTGTGATTCGGCTGCTTGAAGTGTGTTTTGCAGCAGCATCGCGATGGTCATCGGGCCGACGCCCCCGGGGACGGGTGTGATCCAGCCGGCGACCGCGGAGGCGGAGGCATAGTCCACATCCCCGGCGAGTTTGCCGTCTACCCGATTGACGCCCACGTCGATGACCACGGCGCCGGGCTTGATCATCTGTCCATTGATAAGCCGGGGTCTCCCGGCCGCGACCACCAGGATGTCGGCCCGGCGGGTATGCGCCGCCAGCTCGCGGGTTCGAGTATGACACATCGTCACCGTTGCGTTGGCGTGCAGCAGCAGCAGCGCCATCGGCCGGCCCACGATCACGCTGCGGCCCACGACCACCGCCTCCTTCCCCGGGAGATCGACTCGCGCGTGCTCCATCAAACGCATGATGCCGGCGGGCGTGCACGGGATGAGGCGCGGCCGCCCGACCAGCAGCGCCGCCATGTTGATGGGTCCGAGCCCGTCGACATCTTTGCGGGAATCAACCCGCTCGAACACCGTCCGGGGGTTGATCTGAACCGGCATCGGCTGCTGGGGCAGGATTCCGTGAATATCTACCCGGGCGTTGAGCGTGGCGATCAGCGCGAGCACTTCGGCCTCAGACGCGGTCGCCGGCAGATGGAATGTTTCGGACCGCATGCCGGCCCGGCCAAACGCCTCAGCCTTCCGCTTGACGTACAGCGTGGACGCAGGGTCATCGCCGACGAGAATCGCCGCGAGCGCCGGAGAGACGCCGTACCGTTTCGTGAGCACCGCAGCCTGGACTGCGACATCGGACTCCACCTGCGCTGCGAGACGCTTCCCATCGAGAACCTGCGCCGTCACGGAGGTACGGTTCGGGTCCTCGCGACCGCTCTCCTCTGAACGGCAGGTGCGCGGCGGCGACCGCCGAAGTGGCCTCGCGGCGCGCTCTGCCGAATTCACAGGAGCGGCCAGGACGGTGAACAGATGTATCCACGCATTCAGACTGCCGGATTATGCGGGGTCGTCGGGGGAATCGCCCTCGCGCTCTTGTTCATCTTATTCATGACGAGTGGGGTGACACCGCAGGTGCTCGCCGATCCCGCGAAAGGACTGGACTATGTCGCGACGAGCGCCGGACGGCTGCGGCTGA
>JBIOWP010000122.1:0-2984 GCA_044868695.1 bacterium | reverse complement strand
GCCGCGGCGACCCTTGCGCTGGCCGCGGTCTACGGGGTGGGCGTCAACCGGTTGGGCGCCGCCCTGCCGTTCCTCCCGTTGGTCCCGGTCCCAGAGGCGCTGCCCGCAGCGATCGGCGTCGCCGTGAGCGGCCTCGTTGTCGGCGCCGCGGGAAGCCTCATTGCCGTCCGCCGGTTTGTCGCGTCATGAGGCGGGTCGCCGTGCTGCTGATGCTGGTTGCCGCCGCGGGGTGGGGGACTCCCCAGGTCGAAGCCGCCTCGGTCCAGCAGACCCAGCGCCGGCTGGAACAGATTCTCACCCAGCTGTCCGAACAGCGACGCCGGCTCCGGCTGGTACGCCGGAAAGAACAGCGGCTGCTCGGTGAGCTCGAGGGCATCGATCGGACCAAGGAGCAGGCCGAGCGGCGGCTGGTCGGCCTGCTGGAGGAGTACCGGCAGTCGGAAGTCCGGGCTGCGCAGGTGGCCGTACGGCTGGCCGCGGCGGAGTCCCGGCTGCGCGAGCGCCGGGCGCGGCTGGGCGGGCGGCTGCGTGAGGTGTACAAGCACGGCCGGACGGGATACGTCGAGGTCCTGCTGGGCGCGGACGATTTTGCGTCATTTGTCGTGCGGTGGCATCTGATCACCACGATTGCCCGTGCCGACGCCGACGCCATCGGCGGGTACGCCGCCGATGCCGCGCGCTACCGCCAGCTCCAGGCGACGCTGGCGCAGGATCAGGCCTTCTTGAAAGCGCTGGCCGCGCACACCGCGACCCGCCAGCGCGAGATCGTCGCGCAAGAACAGGCCAAGCGCAGCCTGCTGGATCGTGTGCAGGCCGAACGCGCGGCCTATGAGCGGGTCGTGCGTGAATTGCAGCAGAACTCCAGGGACCTGGAGCACCTGATCCGCCGTGCGCAGCGTCCCCAGGGGCGGACGCCCGTCGCGGCGGCGGGAAGCCGGTTCACCTTCGCCTGGCCAGCCCGCGGTGCGTTCACGTCGGGGTTCGGGTATCGCCGTCATCCGCTGTTTGGCATCCGCCACCTGCACACCGGCGTTGACATCGCCGCGGTCTGGGGCACCCCGGTGCTCGCGGCTGCAGACGGCCGGACGATCTACGCCGGCTGGTTCGGCGGATATGGCAAAATCGTGGTGATCGATCACGGGGACGGCACGTCGACGTTGTACGGGCACCTCTCGCGAATCCTGGTGACCGCCGGTGACACCGTCCGGCGCGGCCAGCCGGTCGGCCGCGTCGGGAGTACCGGGTATTCCACCGGTCCCCACCTGCACTTCGAGATCCGTCTCAACGGCCGTCCGGTCGATCCGTTGACCTTCTAAGTCACCATCTGCGTAGTAGAATAGGTGCGGCTCCACGTGCGTCGCTGCGTGGGCCGTGTGGGGTGTTCATGAGTCTTCGACGGCAGTCTGTCGTGATCGTGCTCCTGCTGGTCCTTGCGGTTGCCGCCGGCGTGGTCTGGACCACGTTCGGGCCGCGCGGACAGGCGGCGGATCCGCGGGCACAGGGCCAGATGTTGATCGACGCGGTCCTGCGGGAAGTCCACGCTAAGTTCATCGAGCGGGCCATCAACGATGACGCCCTCTTCGCCGGCGCCCGCAAGGGGCTGCTGGCCGCGGCGGGCTCGGCGTGCGCGCCCCTGATCGAGGCCGCGCCCGCCCCCGCGGTGCCGGACGGACGGCGCCGTATTGCCGCGCTGGTGGATGAGGCCGCGCAGCGCTGCACCGCGCCGCGCCCGGACGCGGAGCGACTGTACTTCGGCGCCGCAAAGGGCATGCTGGAGGCGCTGGGGGATCCCTACACCCGGTTCATGGATCCGCGGGCGTTCGCGGAATTCAGACAGGACGCGCAGGGTTTCTTCTTCGGCATCGGCATCTTCATTGATATCAAGGACGATCATCTGATTGTGGTGCAGCCCATCCCCGGCACGCCGGCGGCCCGGGCCGGCTTGCGCGCCGGCGACCGCATCATCGAGATCGACGGTGTGTCGACCGAGGGGATGGCGCTGCAGGAGGCCGTGGTCCGCATCCGGGGACCGAAGGGGAGCGGCGTCACCCTGCGCATCGGCCGCGGCGACCACAGTTTTGCCGTCCCAATTGTCCGGGACCGCATTGAAATTGCGGCGGCGGAAGGCTCGGAGACCTTTGATGCTTCGACGCAGCAGATGCTTCAGCGCGAACGGATTGGGTACATCAGACTCGTGACGTTCAACGAGAATTCCGAAACCGCGTTTGCCGCGTCGCTCCGGCGGGTCACCCAATCCGGCGCGCGCGCGCTCATCCTGGATCTCCGCAACAACGGAGGCGGTCTGCTGGACATCTCGCTGCAGGTCGCCAACCACTTTGTGCCCGCTGGCGAGCCGCTCGTCCATACGGTCGACCGGCAGGGCCAGCGGGAGACCGAGCGGGCGTCGCCGCGCGGCGAGAAGGTCACCATGCCGGTCGTCGTGTTGGTGAATGAGTTCACAGCCAGCGCGTCCGAGATCGTCTCCGGCGCGCTTCAGGATCACCGGGTCGCCGCGCTGGTGGGGGTGAAGACATTCGGCAAGGGTGTGATTCAGACGATCGTTGATCTGCCGATGGGATCCGGGGCCGCCATCACGACCGCCAAGTACCTAACGCCCTCGGGGCGCGATATCCACGGCAAGGGGTTGCAGCCGGATGAGGTCGTGGGCGTGACCGATGAGATGCTCCGAGATCAGCTCCGCGGCGAAAGCGATGCCGTCGTCGAACAGCGTGTCCAGCAGATGCGCAGCATGCAGCTGACCCGCGCCGTGGAGATCCTGAAGAAAAAGCTGGCGCGCAGTCAACGCGTCCTGCCGGTCGTCCCCCGCGCGGCGTGACGGTTTGACTCACCGATGAGCTCGAGACGGAGATCCCGGCTGCGATCGGCCTCCGAACGCACCACGTGGCTGGTCGCGGGAGTGGTGCTCGCGGGCCTGGTCGCCGGGGTGGGGCTCTCCCAGGGATGGTGGTCGCGCGGGGCGGCTC
>JBIOWP010000121.1:0-14988 GCA_044868695.1 bacterium | reverse complement strand
GCGGGGGGGCCCGGAGCAGCGTGCCCGGCCGTCGTGCCGGCCGGGTGAGCCCAGCCGATCGTGGCTGGCGAGCCCGAGCGCTACGCCCGGCGGGTGAGCCGCCCCGAGAGCGGAGCGGCCTTCCACTAGCCCAACAGAAGACGGATGACAGTCCAGACTGAACCACTACTCAGGGGTTTCAGGGGTTGACATTCACCTGCGCCTCTGCTAACTTCCTTGGAAAGCCCGAATATCGCTCGAGGGAGTGCGCCTAGGGTTCCACGGTCCCCACAAGGGGCCGGTTGGTCCGAGCGGCGCAGGCGGTCGTCTAGACCGTTACACCGTCAGGACAAAAGCCTGAGGGATAGGTTCCTCACACGAATCTATCGCTCAGGCTTTTTCTATCGGGTGGACTCGGCAACGAAGGGAAGCAGTAGGCTGGGGCAGGCGATTTAGAGAGCCGGAGAACGGTGGAAGCCGGCGGCGCTGATTCCCGCCGAACTCATCCCTGAGCCGTGGCGCCGAACGGATCTCGCGAGGCGCCGCCGGCACACCGCCGTTATCGGGTTGAGAGCCGCCACGCGCGATCAGACGAGCGCGTGTGGAGGAACTAGGGTGGTACCGCGGGAGCGTCCGTCCTTAGAGGCGCTCCCGTAATGTATTTTCTGGAGGGGATGACGATGGCACGTCCACTGACCGCGCCCACGCCGTCAAAATCGGCGGAGCGGCCACGCCAGATGAACGGCGCGCAGGCCCTCGTGGAAGCGCTGCGGCGGGAAAAGGTCGAGGTGCTGTTCGGCCATCCCGGCGGCGCGTCGCTTCCCATTTATGATGCGCTCTACGACGCGGAGGATATCCGCCACGTCCTCGTGCGCCACGAGCAGGTCGCCGCGCACGCTGCGGTCGGCTACGCCCGCGCATCCGGTCGCATCGGCGTGTGCACGGCCACCTCGGGGCCCGGCGCGACCAACCTGATTACGGGTCTGACCGATGCCATGATGGATTCCGTCGCCGTCGTCGCGATCACCGGTCAGGTCCCGCGGCCGGTCATCGGCAATGATGCATTTCAAGAGGCCGACGTCACCGGTATCACGATGCCCATCACGAAATACAACACCCTGGTGATGCAGGCGGTCGATGTCCCCAGGGCCGTGCGGATGGCGTTCCATCTGGCCGGCACGGGCCGCCCCGGTCCGGTCCTCGTGGACATCCCCCGCGACGTCTCACAAGAAGTGTGCGAACCGAGCTTCGGTGAGGAGGACACCCTCCCCGGCTACCGCCCGGTCATGGATGGCAATCCCAACCAGATCGCCGAGGCGGCGGCGGCGCTCTCCGGCGCCCAGAAACCGCTCATCTACGCGGGCGGGGGTATCCTGAGCAGCGGGGCGACTGCGGAACTCACGGCGCTGGTGGACAAGACCGGTATCCCGGCTGCGCTCACGCTGATGGGCAAGGGCGCGATGGACGAGGCGCATCCGCGCTGCCTGGGGATGCTCGGCATGCACGGCAGCGCGTTCGCGAACTTCGCCATCAACAGCGCCGACGTCATCCTGGCCGTCGGTGTGCGCTTCGACGACCGGGTGACCGGGCGGCTGAAGGACTTTGCCCCCCACGCCCGCTTCATCCACATCGACATCGATCCCGCGGAGATCGGCAAGAACAAACCCGCGCATATCCCGATTGTCGGGGACGCGAAGCGCGTCCTGGCGGCGTTGACACCCCTCGTTCACGCTCCGCAGATCGAGGCGTGGGTGAAGCAGATTGAGGAGTGGCGGCGGCGGTATCCGTTTCGCTACCGGCCGCGCGGCGACCGGATCAGCCATCAGTATGTCTGCGACCTACTGAACCGTCTGACCGGAGGCCGGGCCATCGTGGCCACCGACGTGGGCCAGCACCAGATGTGGATGGCGCAGTGGTACAAGTGCCGCGAGCCGCGGACCTTCATCTCCTCAGGCGGTCTGGGGGCGATGGGGTTCGGGTTCCCGGCGGCCATGGGCGCGAAGTTCGCCCGCCCTGACCGGCAGGTCATCGCGGTCGTCGGGGACGGGGGCTTCCAAATGACGATGCAGGATCTGATCACGGCGGTCGAGCACGGTCTCAGCCTGCCCATCTTCGTCCTCAACAACGGCGCGCTGGGCATGGTCCGGCAGTGGCAGTCATTCTTCTACCGCGGCCGCTTCTCGTCTTCCATCCTCCGCAACCCCGATTTCGCCGCGATCGGCCGCGCGTTCGGCGCCCGCGGCATCCGGGTGGAGCAGCCCGAGGGCGTGGAGGCCGCGCTGCGGACGGCGCTGGAGACCGAAGGCGTGCCGTGCGTCGTGGATATCCTCTGCGACCCGGAAGAGAACTGCCTGCCGATGATCCCCTCCGGCCAGTCGGTGGCGGAGATGATTCTGGATGAGTAGCCAGCCCCACGCGGCCACGATCTCGGTCTTGGTGCAGAACGCCCCAGGCGTGCTGGTGCGCGTGGCGGGGATGATTCGCCGGCGCGGGGTGAACATCCACAGCCTCTCGGTGGGGCCCACGGAGGATCCCAGTGTGTCGCGGATGACCATCGTCGTTGACACGGCCCCGGAACGCACTGAACAGTTCGCGAAGCAGCTGCGCAAGCTCGTCGAGGTGATGCGGGCGACGGCGATCGACAGCGCGCCCAGCGTCGACCGTGAGCTGGCCCTCATCAAAGTGAACGTGACCACCGGCACCCGGCTGGAAATCATGGAGATCGCCAACGTGTTCCGTGCGAGTGTGGTCGACCTCACGGACAAGACCATGACGCTTGAGGTGACCGGCCGCGGCGAAAAGATCGACGCCTTCGTGCAGCTCCTGGTGAAGTACGGGATCCGGGAGATCGCCCGGACGGGACAGGTGACGCTCGTCAGAGGAGCGCAGGCAACCTGAGACAGACTTTGGGGGTGTGACGATGGCAACCATCTACTATGACAAGGACGCACCGGGCGAGCCGCTGCGGGGCGCAACGGTGGCCGTCATCGGCTACGGCAGCCAGGGGCACGCCCACGCGCAGAACCTCAAGGACAGCGGGATCTCAGTGATCGTGGGGCTCTACCGCGGCAGCCCTTCGTGGAGCAAGGCGGAAGCGGACGGGTTCCGCGTCACCCCCGTAGCCGAGGCGGCGCAGCAGGCCGACCTCGTGGCCATGCTGACGCCCGACCACGTGCAGCGCGGGATCTATGAAGGGGAGGTCGGGCCGAATCTCCGGCCCGGGCGCACGCTGCTGTTTGCGCATGGGTTCAACATCCACTTCGGCCAGATCGTCCCCACGCCGACCGTGGACGTCGTGATGATTGCGCCCAAGGCGCCGGGTCACCGCATGCGAGAGTTGTTCGTGGAGGGGGTGGGGGTGCCCGGGCTGCTGGCCGTGCACCAGAATGTGACGGGGCACGCCAAGGAGACGGCGCTCGCCTACGCGCGCGCCGTCGGCTGCACGAAGGCGGGCGTGATTGAGACGACCTTCAAGGAAGAAACCGAGACCGACTTGTTTGGCGAGCAGACCGTGCTGTGCGGCGGGATCTCCAGCCTGATCAAGGCGGGGTTCGACACCTTGGTGGAAGCCGGGTATCAGCCGGAGATTGCCTACTTCGAGTGCCTGCATGAGATGAAGTTGATTGTGGACCTCATGTACGAAGGCGGGTTGTCGTACATGCGCTATTCCGTCTCCGACACGGCGGAGTACGGCGACTACAGCCGCGGCCACCGGGTCATCAGCGATCGGGTGCGAGCGGAGATGAAGCGGATCCTGCGCGAGGTTCAGGACGGGACGTTCGCCCGCGAGTGGGTGAGTGAAAACCAGGCCGGCCGCCCGAATTTTAGAGAGCAGCGCACGCAGGAGCAGGCGCACTCGATCGAAGAGGTCGGGCGCCGGCTGCGCGCGATGATGCCGTGGCTGTCGCGCAAAGCACCCAAGCAGCCGGTCGGCGCATCCTGACGACGATGTCCACCCGCGTGTTCGTCTTTGACACCACGCTGCGCGACGGAGAGCAGTCGCCGGGCTTCTCGATGTGGCCGGAAGAAAAGCTCCAGATGGCCCGCCAGCTGGCGCGGCTCGGCGTGGACGTTATCGAAGCCGGGTTCCCCATCTCCTCCCCGGGCGAGTTCGAAGGCGTTCGGCGGATCGCCGCCGAGGTGCGCGGTCCCGTGATCTGCGGGCTGGCGCGCGCCAACCCGAAGGACGTGGAGACCGCGGCGGAGGCCGTCGGGCTGGCTGAGCGGGCGCGGGTGCACACCTTTATCGCCACGTCGCCCATCCATATGGCGCACAAGCTCCGGATGACGCCCGAGGAGGTCCTGGAGAGCGCGCGCAAGGCCGTCGCATTCGCGCGGTCGCTGGTTCCCGAAGTGGAGTTCAGCGCCGAGGACGCCACCCGGTCCGAGATCGACTTTCTGTGCCGGGTCTTTGAGGCGGCCATCGCCGCGGGCGCTACGATCATCAACATTCCCGACACCGTCGGGTACGCGCTGCCGGAAGAGTTCGGCGCCCTCGTCCGCACGCTGATCGAGCGCGTCCCGGGCATGGACCGGGTGACGGTCAGCGTACACTGTCATAACGACCTCGGGCTGGCGACCGCCAACTCCCTGGCCGGCCTGCAGGCGGGAGCGCGGCAGGTCGAAGGGACGGTCAACGGGATCGGCGAGCGGGCCGGCAACGTGGCGCTGGAAGAGGTCATCATGGCGCTGGCAACACGGCGGGACACGGCGAGCCTCATCACCGGGATTGACACGACCCAGATTTACCCGACCAGCCGGCTCCTCTGCGCGTTTACAGGGATCGACGTCCAGCCGAACAAGGCCGTCGTCGGCGCGAACGCCTTCGCGCACGAGGCGGGGATTCACCAGCACGGGGTGCTGGTGGACCGGCGGACCTATGAGATCATGACACCGGCGTCCATCGGGCTGCCGACCAACCGCCTGGTCCTTGGCAAGCACTCCGGCCGCCACGCGTTCGGGAGGGTCCTGCACGACGCGGGGATCCGCCTGGGGCCGGAGGAACTCGAGCGCGCGTTCGCGCGGTTCAAGGAGGTTTGCGACCGGAAGAAGACCGTCGCCCAGGACGAGGTCATCGCCCTGGTCGAGGAGGAGTTCGCCACCGCGCCTCGCACGTGGGAACTGCGGCGGTTCGCCGTGGCGACCGGCAGCGGAAGCAAGCCGGCGGCGACGGTGGTCGTGTCGCGCGGTCGCGCGGAAGCGGAACGGACGGCCAGCGGCGACGGTCCCGTGAACGCGCTGTTTGATGCCATCGCGTCCGCCGTCGGGGTCCACCCGGAGCTGGTGGACTACACGGTGCGGGCGGCGGCCGGCGGCGCCGATGCCGTCGGCGAGGCGGTCGTGAAGCTGCGGTGGGAGGGGGACCTCTCCGTGGGCCGCGCGAGCAGCACCGACATTCTCGAGGCCAGCGGCCGTGCGTATCTGGCCGCGGTCAACAAGATCCTCGTCGGCCAGCGGCCGGCCGCGCTGCTCGCGCAGGAAGGGGGCTCATAGGCCGATGGGGATGACGATCACGGAAAAAATTCTGGCCGCCCACGCAGGCCGTCCCGACGTGCGGCCCGGTGATCTGATCGACTGCAACGTGGATTTCTTGTTTGCCAACGATATCACCGCGCCCCTGGCGATCAAGGAATTCGAAAAGATGGGCGTGGCCAGAGTCTTCGATCCGGACCGAGTGGGGTTCGTCTTCGACCACTACGTCCCCAACAAAGACATCGCCTCAGCGCAGCAGTGTAAGGTGACGCGGGAGTTTGTCGCCGCTCATGCCCTGCCGCATTTCTACGACGTGGGACGGTCCGGCATCGCCCACGTGCTCCTCGCGGAGCTGGGGTATGTGCTTCCGGGCGAGGTGTTCGTGGGGGCGGACTCACACACGTGCAACCACGGTGCGCTGGGGGCGTTTGCCACGGGCGTCGGGTCGTCCGACCTGGCCGCCGCCATGGCGCTGGGCCGGCTGTGGCTGCGGGTGCCGGAGTCCACCAAATTTGTCTTCTCCGGCCGGCTGCGCCCCTGGGTGACCGGGAAGGACCTCATCCTCAAGGTCATCGGCGAGATCGGGGTGGACGGCGCGCGCTACGGCGCGATGGAGTTCGCGGGGGATACGCTCGCCCAGCTGACGATGGACGAACGGTTTTCCATCACGAACATGGCCGTGGAAGCCGGCGCGAAAAACGGGATCATGGAGCCCGATGATCGCGCCCTGGGGTGGGTGCGGCCGCGAGCCCGCCGCCCGTTCACCCCGCAGCGCAGCGACGGCAACGCGCGATACGCCGATGTCCGCATGTACGACGTCTCCACGCTGGAGCCTGTGGTCTCCGCGCCGGCGTCGCCCGGGAACGTCATCCCGGTGCGTGAGGCGGGCGGGGTGCGGGTAGACCAGTGCTTCATCGGAACGTGCACCAATGGCCGGATCGAGGACCTGCGTACGGCGGCCAAGGTCCTGGCCGGCCGCAAGGTGCACGCCAATACCCGGCTGCTCGTCATTCCGGCGACCCCCGCGATCTACCGGCAGGCGCTCGACGAGGGCCTGATCCAGATTTTCCTTAACGCGGGAGCGGCGTTCAGCACGTCGACCTGCGGCCCCTGTATCGGCGGGCACATGGGGGTGCTGGCCGACGGTGAGGTGTGCGTGTCGACCAGCAGCCGGAACTTTATCGGCCGCATGGGACATCGCGGCAGCCAGGTCTTTCTGAGCAACGCCGCGGTGGCCGCCGCGGCGGCGGTTGCCGGGAAACTGGTGCACCCCGATGATGTCATGCGGGAGCCGGTCCCGGCGTAGGAGCGATCGATGACCATCCGGGGGAAGGCGCACGTCCTGGGACATCACATCGACACGGATGTCATCATCCCGGCCCGGTACCTGGTCACGACGGATCCGGCGGAGCTCGCGAAGTACGTGTTTGAAGACCTCGATCCGTCGCTGCGCGCGCGGATCACGCCGGGTGACGTGCTGGTGGCGGGAGAGAACTTCGGGCAGGGCAGTTCGCGCGAGCACGCGCCGATCGCCATCAAGGGGGCGGGCGTGACGTGCATCGTCGCGATATCCTTCGCCCGCATCTTCTACCGCAACGCGTTCAATGTCGGCCTGCCGGTAGTGGAGTGCCGGGAGGCACACGGTCGGGTGGCGCCCGGGCACGAACTCGAGGTGGATCTGGCGTCCGGCAAGATTCGCAACGATACCCGTGGCGAGGTCTACGACGGGACGCCGGTGCCGGAGTTCATGCAGCAGCTGCTGGCCGCCGGCGGGATCGTGGGCTACGTCCGTGCGGAGCTTGCGCGCCGGCGATGAGCAGCCGTGATCATGGGTAGGGAGGGAGACGGCAGTGGAACCATCATCCGGGCGTGAGCCCGCCGAACATCTGCTGAGGGTGTTGAAGGAAACGTTGAGCCAGGTGTCCCAACCGTCCCAGGAGGGCGGCGACACGGAGTGGGTCATCGAGCGCATTCAGGACTCGTTTGATAGCCGTGCCGGGTGAGGTTCGCGTTGCGCTCCTCCCCGGCGATGGCATCGGTCCCGAGGTCATCCGGGAAGCCGTCAAAGTCCTTCAGGCAGTAGCCGCCCGGTTTCACATCCAGTTCGCATTCGCGGAGCTTCCGATCGGGGGGACGGCGGTCGATGCCGCCGGCGTGCCCCTGCCCGCCGACACGCTGCAGGCATGCCGCAGGTCCGAAGCCGTGCTGTTTGGCGCGGCCGGCGGTCCCAAGTGGGACCGGCTCCCCGGTCCGGTGCGCCCGGAAGCGGGCCTCCTGCAGCTGCGGGCCGCTCTGGGCGTGTTTGCCAACCTGCGCCCGGTCCGGCTGGATCCCGCAGCCGGGAGCGCGTCCCCGCTGCGGCCGGAGGTCGCGGCGGGTACCGATTTGCTGATCGTCCGCGAACTCATCGGTGGGCTGTACTTTGGCCGGCCCCACGAACGGACCGGCGATGCCGCCGTGGATACCCTGCGGTATTCACGGGAGGAGATCGCGAGAGTCGTCCGCGTCGCCTGCGCAGCGGCGAGAGGGCGGCGCCGCAAAGTCACATCGGTGGACAAGGCAAACGTTTTGGAAACCTCGAGGCTGTGGCGCGAGACGGCCGAAGCAGAGGCGCGCGCCTTTCCCGACGTTACCATGGAACACATGCTGGTCGATACGTGCGCGATGCAGCTGGTCCGGGCACCGGCACAGTTCGACGTGATCGTGACTGAAAACATGTTTGGGGACATCCTCAGCGACGAGGCCGGCGCGGTGGTCGGGTCGCTGGGTCTCCTGCCGTCGGCCAGCCTGGGGGATCGGCCTCCATTTCTGTATGAACCTGTGCATGGGACCGCGCCGGACATCGCCGGGAGAGGCATCGCCAACCCCGTAGGGGCTATTCTGAGCGCGGCAATGCTGCTACGCCACTCCCTGGGCCGCGACGACGCCGCGGCGGCGGTGGAGGGGGCGGTCGGCCGGGTACTGGCGGCCGGGATTCGGACCCCCGACCTCGGCGGCACGGCGTCAACCACCGAGGTAGGAGACCGGGTATCCGCGGAGACCGCGACGGCGGCGACGGCGGACGTCCGGGGCGCTCGACGCGGTCTTCAATAGGGTCAGACCCTTTTGTAGACGCATCTTCAGGAGGAGAGGCCATGCCGACGGGTCTCCGCACCCGCAGCTCCCGCATGCTGGATGGTCCAGACCGCGCTCCGGCGCGCTCGTACTTCCGGGCGATCGGGTTCACCGATGAGGATCTCCGCAAACCCCTGATCGGCATCGCCAATACCTGGATCGAGTTGATGCCCTGCAACTACCACCTGCGGGGCGTGTCTGAGAAAGTCAAAGCCGGCGTGCGGTCGGCCGGAGGGACGCCGGTGGAGTTCAACACTATCGCCATCTCCGACGGGATCTCGATGGGCACTGAGGGGATGCGGACCTCGCTGGTCAGCCGGGAAATCATCGCCGACTCCATCGAGCTGGTCGCGCGCGGGTACCTGCTCGATGGCCTCGTCGCCATTTCCGGATGTGACAAGACGATTCCCGGGACGGTTATGGCGCTGGCCCGGCTGGACCTGCCGTCGCTGATGATCTACGGCGGGTCAATCCTGCCCGGGGAGTTTGAGGGGCGCGCCGTGACGATTCAGGATGTCTTTGAGGCCGTGGGAGCGTACCATGCCGGAAAGATGACGCTGGAGAGGCTGCGGGGGCTGGAGGAGGCCGCGTGTCCGGGCCCCGGGGCGTGCGGCGGGCAGTTCACCGCGAACACGATGGCGATGGCCTTTGAGATCATGGGGATCTCGCCGATGGGCGTCAACGATGTCCCGGCTGTGGACCCGCAGAAGGCCCCGGCCGCGGAAGGCGCCGGGCGGCTTGTCATGGACGTCATCCGCGCGGGGCTGAGGCCCCGGCAGATCATCACGCGCCATGCGCTGGAAAATGCCATCGCGGCGGTGGCCGCGTCCGGCGGGTCGACGAACGCGGTGCTGCACATCCTGGCCGTGGCGCGGGAGGCCGGTGTCGACCTCACCATCGACGATTTCGACCGCGTCAGCGCCCGCACGCCGGTTTTGGCCGACTTGAAGCCCGGTGGCCGGTTCGTGGCCGCCGATCTGTATCGCGCCGGAGGAGTGCGGCTGCTGGCCAAACGGCTCCTTGAGGCGGGCGCGCTCCACGGCGACGCGCTCACCGTGACCGGGCGCACGATCGCCGATGAAGCGGCGGCCGCCAGGGAGACTCCCGCGCAGGAGGTCGTGCGGCCGGTGAGCAATCCGCTGAAGAAATGGGGAGGTATCGCGATTCTGCGCGGGAACCTCGCACCTGAAGGCTGTGTGGTGAAACTCGCAGGCCACGAACGGCTGCAGCACCGTGGCCCGGCGCGCGTGTTCGACAGCGAAGAAGATGCGTTTGACGCGGTCCGGCGGGACGTGGTCCGGCCCGGCGACGTTGTGGTCATCCGGTACGAGGGGCCGATGGGCGGCCCCGGCATGCGCGAGATGCTGGCCGTGACCGCGGCCTTGGTCGGCGCAGGGCTCGGCGACTCGGTCGCGCTCATTACGGACGGCAGGTTCTCGGGAGCCACCCACGGGTTCATGGCGGCCCACATCGCGCCAGAGGCCGCGAAGGGTGGCCCGATTGCCGCCGTGCGCGATGGGGACGCCATCGCGATCGATGTCGAGGCCCGCCGGCTCGACGTCGAGCTCAGCGGTCAAGAATTAAGCGCCCGGCTGGCGCGCTGGACGCCGCCGGCGCCGCGCTACACCGCAGGCGCCATGGCCAAGTACGCGCGTCTGGTGTCGTCAGCGTCGATGGGAGCCGTCACGGGTTGAGGGGGAGGAGAGACCATGCACAAGCACTTTACATGCACGTGCGGTCAGGTGATCCACGCAGACTCGGACGAGGAGATGGTGCGCAAGGCGCAGGAGCATATGAAAACGGCCCACGGGAAGAGCATTTCCCGCGAGGACGTTCTCAAGATGGCGAGGGAAGCCAGACACTGACTGACGGAAGCGGGAAACGGGCAACGGGAAGCAACCGGCTCCGTGGAGGAAAGGGTCGGCGGGCCGCCCGAAGTCCAGACGACCCGCCGTATGGCGTTAGGTCTCCCGTTTCCTGTTTCCCGTTTCCGTTGTTTAGTAGTCGTCCTCGGGCATCCCACCGCCGGGCATGGGCGCCGCCGCCTTCTTCTTCTCCCGCTTCTCGACAACAAGCGCCTCGGTCGTCAGCAGCAGTCCGGCCACCGACGCGGCGTTCTGGAGTGCCAGCCGGGTGACTTTGGTCGGATCGACAATCCCGGCCTTGATCATGTCCGCAAACTCGCCCTTCGCCACGTCGTACCCCGTCCGTCCGGTTTCGCGCTTCAACCGCTCGACGATGAGGCTCCCCTCGACGCCCGCGTTCGCCGCCAGCTGCCTGGCCGGCTCTTCCAGCGCGCGGCGTACCAGGTTGATGCCGATGGCCTCGTCGGTTTCGGCTTCGATCTTGTCGAGACCGTGGAGGGCGCGGATGTACGAGGTGCCGCCCCCGGGCACGATTCCTTCCTCGACCGCGGCCTTGGTCGCGTTGAGCGCGTCTTCGAACCGGTGCTTCTTCTCTTTCATCTCGGTCTCGGTGGCGGCGCCGACCTTGATCTGTGCGACCCCGCCGGAGAGCTTGGCCAGACGCTCCTGCAGTTTCTCGCGATCGTAGTCGCTGGTCGTGTCCTCGATCTCCTTCTTGATCTGGGCAATCCGGCCCGCAATGTCCTTGCGGTCCCCCTTGCCGCCGATGATGGTTGTGTTGTCCTTGTCCACCTTGACCTTCTCGGCGCGGCCGAGCATGTCGATCTCCACCGACTCGAACTTGATGCCGATATCGTCGGAGAGGACTTTCCCGCCGGTGAGCACCGCCATGTCCTGGAGCATCGCCTTGCGGCGATCGCCGTACCCTGGAGCTTTGACGGCGACACTGGCCAGGACCCCGCGCAGTTTGTTGACGACCAGCGTCGCCAGCGCCTCGCCTTCCACGTCCTCGGAAATGACGACAAGCGGTTTGCCGAACCGGATCACCTTCTCCATGATCGGCACGATGTCTCTGGCCGCACTGATCTTCTTTTCGGTCAGCAGGATGTAGGGCTCTTCGAGCACGGTCTCCATCTTATCGGGGTCGGTGATGAAGTAGGGCGAGATGTGCCCGCGGTCGAACTGCATCCCTTCCACGACTTCGACCGTCGTGTCGATGCCCTTGCCTTCCTCGATCGTGATGACGCCGTCTTTGCCGACTTTCTCCATCGCGTCGGCGATGATATCGCCCACCTCGGAGTCGTTGGCGGCGATCCCGGCGACATGCCCGATGTCCTGCTTGCCTTCCACCGGGATGGAGATCTTCTTCAGTTCGTCCACCACGGCGGCGACGGCGTTGTCGATGCCGCGCTTGAGGAGCATCGGGTTGGATCCCGCCGCGACGTTCCGCAACCCTTCGCGCACGATGGCCCACGCCAGCACCGTCGCGGTGGTCGTGCCATCGCCGGCGGCGTCGTTGGTCTTGCTGGCCACTTCCTTGACCAGCTGGGCTCCCATGTTCTCATTGGGATCTTCCAGTTCGATCTCTTTGGCGACCGTGACACCGTCCTTGGTGATGGTGGGCGAGCCCCACTTCTTCTCAAGGACGACGTTGCGCCCCTTGGGTCCCAGCGTCACGCGCACGGCGCTGGCCACGCGCTCGACCCCTCGTTCCAGCGCGCGCCGCGCCTCCTCGTCATACAGCAGGATCTTTGCAGGCATGCTGAACCCCCTCCTTGTGAGATAGATACTCCGCCCACGGCTGCGGGCCCGCGGGCTTAGCACTCTCGGCGTCTAACTGCTAACCTCTCACTATTTTTGTGGGGTTTCGGCCACAAATCAAGAGGGAATTTATGTCCCGGGAGGGGGAGGCCCCGGCGGCCGGCGCCGCGGGGCCGGGGCCTAGCGATTCCCGCTGATTAAGGCCCCGTAGATCGAGTGGGCCGGAACGACCGCCGCGATGTCGGGACGTTCGTCGAGGAAACCCACGACCATGCCCACGAGCAGCCCGTCCGCCAGGTCGATGACCGGCGCTCCGCTGGTCCCGGGGTAGCTATACAGGGGCAGGGCGACCGCGGCCGGGCGGTTCTCGAACCGGATCTCGGAGTACACCCGCGGGATGTCCACCTCAACCAGCCGCGTCCCGCTGCTCCGCTCGGTCAGCATGTACATCGCCCGGAATGGGGTGGTGGGGATCTGCTTCCATGACCGGAGCACGGGAAGCTGGCCCCGCGGGATCCACAGAACCATCAAGTCCAGGGCATCCCACTTGGCGAACCCGGTCGACACGACCGGATCGCCCCCTCCGGCTTTCATCCGGTACGTGGCATTGGGCTGGTAGCAGTGGGCCGCGGTGTAGACGGCGCTCCGGGCGGGTTCGCTCCACCCAATCCACCCGGTGCATACGCCGCGGCGGTCGGGCAGCTCGATGTCAATGTGGATGGTGACACTCTGCAGGAACTGACGCAGCTGTTCGACCGTGGGTACGGACTGGGTCGGGCGGGCCGGCGCCGCCCCGGCAGGCCACGCCAGGACCAATGCTGCACCGACCGCGACGATCCACCGCCCCGCGCGCCCCACATTCATGAGATGCCCGTCACCGCAATCTCCATAGACCTTTCCTTGACAGTGCCGTCATGACCGTGCTATAGTCGCGTTCCGTTCGAAGAGGACCGGGCAACGCCTGGCGCAGTCGAAGACAGATAGACCCCGCGCCCGGTGCAAGGCTACCGGCTCCTCTAGAGCGGCAGTCGGCGGCTGCGCCGGCCGAGAGGTCGCATCGACCACTCGGCGGCAGCCGCTGGCTCTTTTTTGGAGGGAACCTGTGGTCCTCCTGCGAGATCCGACAGTCCTCCCCCTTGCCGGACGGCTCCTCCCGTGGTAGCCTGGGAGAGGCCACCCCTCCCCATGGGGGTGGGGGGAGGTTCTCCATGGCAGTTCACGGCTCGCAGCTCGCCCACGGCAGCGCAGCGGTGCGCACCAAGGCGGCGGCCCGCCTGCGCAGCATCGAGGGACATGTGCGCGGGGTCATCCGCATGGTCGAAGACGGCGCTTACTGTATCGACGTCATCAAGCAGACCCTCGCCATCCAGCGTGCGCTGGAAAAGGTCAACGCGCTGGTGCTGGAGGATCATCTCGAGACGTGCGCGAGCACCGCGATCCGAGCGGACGACCAGCGCGAGCGGGAGCGGACCATCCGAGAGCTCCTGGATGTCTTTGAGATGTCAGGTCGCTTGTAAGATGACCGGCACCGCCCGAACGCAGATCTCGATCCAAGGGATGTCCTGCGCCTCCTGCGTCGCGAAGGTGGAGCACGCGCTCCGCTCTGTGGAGGGCGTGCTGGACGCCTCGGTCAATCTGGCGTTGGAACGCGCCACCGTCGAGATGACGGAGCAGACGCCCCTCGCGGAGCTGCAGAAGGCCGTCCGCGACGCCGGGTACGACGTCCTCGAGGTGGCCGGTGAAGCCGCGGAAGACGTCGAGCGGGCCGCGCGCCGCCGGGACATCGCCGCTCTCCAACTCAAATTAATCGCCGCGACAGCGCTCAGCATTCCCATCCTGTGGGGAAGCCTGGGCCACATGGGCATCCACGGTGTGCCGGTCCCCCACATCCTCATGAACTGGTACGTCCAACTGCTGCTGGCAACGCCGGTGCAGTTCTGGGCCGGCTGGCAGTTCTACCGCGGTGCCTGGGCGATGGCCAGGCATCGGACCACGGACATGAACACGCTGATCGCGGTCGGCACGAGCGCGGCGTACGTCTACAGCCTCGTGGCCACGGCCGTCCCGCAGGTGTTTCGCGCGGGCGGGATTGAACCGCAGGTCTTCTATGAGACGTCATCCATCATCATTGTGCTGATTCTCCTCGGCCGCTTCCTGGAGGCGCGGGCGAAGGGCCTGACGTCGGAAGCGATCCGCAGGCTCATGGGGCTGGCGCCGAAGACCGCACGCGTCCGGCGGGGCGGGACGGAGACCGATATTCCGGTCGGCGACGTCGCAATCGGCGACCTGGTGGTGGTCCGGCCCGGGGAGAAGGTTCCTGTGGACGGGATCGTCCATGAGGGACGGTCCGCCCTCGACGAGTCCATGGTGACGGGTGAGTCGCTCCCCGTCGACAAGGGCCCCGGCGATCCGGTCATCGGCGCCACGCTGAATAAGACCGGCGCGTTTACCTTCAAGGCGACGAAGGTCGGCCGAGACACGATGCTGGCGCAGATCATCCGCCTGGTACAGGAGGCGCAGGGGTCCAAAGCGCCGATCCAGCGGCTGGCGGACCGCGTGGCCAGCTCGTTCGTGCCGGCGGTCATCGGGATTGCCATCGCCACGCTGCTGGCCTGGCTGGTGTTTGGGCCAGAGCCGTCGCTCACCTACGGTCTGGTCACGTTCGTTGCGGTGTTGATCATCGCGTGCCCGTGTGCGCTTGGGCTGGCTACCCCGACGGCGATCATGGTCGGGACCGGCCGCGGCGCCGAGTCGGGGGTGCTGATCAAGAGTGGTGAGGCGCTCGAGATCGTGCACC
>JBIOWP010000120.1:0-40438 GCA_044868695.1 bacterium | reverse complement strand
CGCCAGCGTTCGTCCTGAGCCAGGATCAAACTCTCCGTTGGAATCCTCAAAGGCTCATTCGAGGACCAACCGACCCCCAAACGAAACGACACCCCGCCAGATCCTTGCGGACCCGCCGGGGAGGCATTCGCTCAGAGGTGGTGTGCATTACGGCTCCCGTACCGCTATGCAGTTTTCAAGGTTCAGGGCGGGCTGCGAACCCGCCAGTCGCACCACCTACCTTAGCCCAGGGGGTAGCGGTTGTCAACCCCGAAACCTACCGATACGATGCTTCACTGGGCCACCCGCAGGTGATCGGGTCGCTGGCGGCGGGGCTGATTCTTAGCCTGGCCGCCGGACTTGCCGGCCGCGCGCTGTGCCTGCTGACCTGGGGTGGCGCTGCGGCGGCAGTGGTCGTCGGAACACTCGTGTTCGGCTTTGGCGGATGGCCGCCGGCCGGACTGCTCGCGCTGTTCTTTGCGACGAGCAGCCTGCTCACGCGTGTTCACGCGGCGCGCAAACCACACCCGGAACACGCCGCCGGACGGAACGGGATGCAGGTCATCGCCAACGGCGCGGTCGCGACGGCACTGGCTGTTGCCGGTGGCGTCTGGCCGGCGCCGTGGATCTGGACCGCGTTTGCCGGCGCGATCGCAGCGTCCACCGCGGACACGTGGGCGACAGAGATCGGGCTGCTCAGCAAGACGCCTCCGCGACTCATCACGGCGAGGCTGCTGCGTACGGATCCCGTGGTTCCACCTGGGACCTCCGGCGGGGTCACCTGGCTCGGAACGATCGGCGCCTGCGCCGGGGCTGCGCTGATTGCCGGAACCAGTATGGCGTGGCTGCATACCCCATTCGCCCCCGTCTGGCTCGCCGGCTTTCTCAGCATGACCCTGGACAGCCTCCTGGGCGCGACCGTAGAAGGGCGAGTGCGGGGAATGACCAACGACACTGTGAACCTGGCCGCCACGGCCGCCGGGGCCGCCATCGCGGGGATCCTCAGGACGCCTTAGGCCCCCCGGCAAATCGTCGGTGACAGGCACCGACGAATGTTAATGACCCAATTGAGCTATGGACGGCGCGGGGGATCTGTGGTTTCACTGGTGGGTGAAAGTTCGTCGGTGCCAGGCACCGAGGAAAAGGGCTGGCTTCGCCGTGCCCTGGAAGGCGACTCAGTGCCGGAAGTGGCACCCGGTGCCAGGTATTCCGGTGCCAGGCACCGATGAACCAGCCCGCTGTCAGCGTACTTCGAGCACCCCTTCCATGCCTGCCTCACGGTGACCCTCGATGGTGCACGCGAATTGGAACCGCCCGCGCTGGCGCGGAACAAACTGGATGGTCGCTGATTCGCCGGGCTGCAGACGAAGTGCTTCGATGCCCGGAGCTTCAACGCGCATCCTGGAATCGCTGCTGACGACAGGTACGGTGCTCAGGTACTCTGCTCCGAACTGATGGGCGATTTGTCCGCGATTCACAAGGCGCAGCGTGATTGGCTGTCCGGCCGTCACGCGAATCACTGCCGGACGGAAGGCGAACTCAACCATCTCGATCCGCAGGGCGCCGCCGATCGGCTGAGCGGAGACGGCAGGGACGGCGAGGATGCCGGCAAGGACCAGCAACACCGCGTATCCCATGCAACGACTCGGAGGGGAGGGCTCCGTCGGGTCCCTCCCCTCCACCATCGCTACTCGTTGAACGGCGTCAGGAGCGGATTGAACTCGGCGAACACACCGCCGGGGTTATTGTACCAGATCCACAGATGAAGCGTGACGAGCGGCGGGTGCCAGAAGTTGAAAGCGGCTCCGGTCTTGGCATTCGACTTTCCGCACTTCGCCTCCGCCCCCGCCTCCACAAAGGACCCGTCCACGTAGTGGCAGGCCGCCCCGAACGACCCGTACCGGGCGCCGGGAAGGGGAGCCGAAGCAGGCCGCTTCGGGTACACCCACTCAATCGCGACCAGCTGCCAGACGTCGTCCCTACGGACGTACACGAGAATGGGCGGCTTCGCCACATCGAACCCCTCAATCTTGGGATTGAGGAAGTGGTACCCCATGTTGGGGATCATAGGGGTGATCATCATGTAGCCGTCCGCTTTAGCCCGCTCCGGGTCCATCGCGTATTTGGCCGTGGCGAGACGCGCCTGTGCAATCGCCGCGGCGACTTTCGGCGACACGGTCGTCTGCGCCTGAGCGGCCGGCATGTGGGCCTGGGTGGCCTGCAGCGGAAGGCTTGCGGCGACGATCAAAATGACTGCGCCTACCAGACAGGACAACGCACGCATCTTCCTCACCTCTCTACCAAATGGATTTGGCGTACGCATCCGGGTGGACTTCCCGGACTTCCGTGATCGTGTCGCAGGGAATCTCGGCCAGCCGGGCGGCCTCGCGCACCGCCTGCGGGCTGGGGGCCTCGTACTCACAGAAGAACTTGCTGCGATCGATGGCCAGATTGCTGTGGATCCATCGCACACCAGGCAGGGCGCTGTTCACTGCCACAGCTCTGCGGGCTGCCGCGTCGATATCGGCCTCGGAGAGGCCGGTCGGGAGATTTCGCTCAATCACATACCGTGGCATCGTGTCCTCCTTCCAGAGCAGGATTGCCTTCGAAGGTCACAGAAAGCGTAGCAACCCAGCAGTGGATCGGCATGGGTGCATTTCCCCATTTTGGCCGTGGGGGTTCCCCAATTTGACAATTCTCGAGCGCGAGGGATACCTAAAGCAACTTCACGGCTGGGCCCGCGAAGCGCGCACCGGAAAAGGGCGTCTCGTCTTCGTGGCGGGCGAGGCCGGAATCGGCAAGAGCATGCTGGTGCGGACCTTCGCGGCCGCGGTGGAAGGGCTGACGAAGGTGGCCTACGGCGCCTGCGATCCCCTCTCCACGCCGCGTCCCCTCGGGCCCTTGGTGGACGTCGCTGGTCACTTCGACGGAACGACCCTACAGCTTCTGGAGGACGCCGCACGGCCCGAGCGAGTATTCCGGGCGTTTCTCGAGGACATTGGAGCCGCAGCCTCCGTCGTCATCTTCGAAGACGTCCACTGGGCAGACGAAGCGACCCTCGACCTCCTGCGATTCATCGGGCGAAGGATCGCAGGCGCCCCCGCCCTCCTGATTGCCACCTACCGGGACGACGAAGTCGGCCCGAAGCATCCCCTCACCGCCGTGCTGGGCGACCTCGCCACCGCCGAAGCGGTGCGCCGCGTCTTCCTGGCACCGCTGTCGCGGGCCGCGGTTGAAGTCCTCGCGCGGGGCAGTGGCCTCGACGCCGCACAGTTGCACCGCCAGACGGCAGGGAACCCGTTCTTTGTCACTGAGGTCCTTGCGGTAGGAGGCACCCGCATTCCCGCCACGATCCGCGACGCGGTCCTCGCTCGCGCCTCGAGGCTATCACCGGAGGGGCGGCAGGTCCTCGAGATTTGCGCGGTTATCGGCGCGCGGATCGAACCCTGGCTCCTGCGCGCGTTCCCCTCCACGGATCCCCAGTTCGTCGAGGAATGTCTGGACCGCGGCCTCCTCAGGACCGACGCAGCAGGCCTGGCCTTCCGCCATGAACTGGGACGCGAAGCCATCCTCCAGGCGCTCTCACCACAGCAGGCTCTCGCTCTTCATCGTGCGGTGCTGGATGCGCTCCGATCGTCACCGGTGGCCGGGACCGACCCCGGGCGGCTCGCCCATCATGCCGAAGCGGCAGCGGATGGACCAGCTGTGCTGACCTTCGCACAGTCCGCCGCGAAACGTGCGGCTGCCCTTGGCGCTCACCGCGAAGGTGCGGCCCAGCTCGCGCGTGCGCTCCGCTTCTCCGACGGGCTGGCCTCGGCGGACCGGGCGGCCCTTCTTGAGGGCTATGCGGAGCAGTGCTGGCTCACGGACCGATTGGATCAAGCGATTGCCGCCGATGAGGAAGCCGTACAGGTCTGGCGTGCCCTCGGCGACCGCTCCCGGGAAGCCCGAGCGTACCTGCGGCTTGCCAGGACGTTCGTGCGGAACGGCCGGAACGCGGACGCCGAGGCGGCCAGCGTCCTGGCGCTGGAGATCCTCGAACCCCTCGGGCCATCACGGGAACTCGGCGCCGCCTACCGGACTCGAGCGATGCTGCTCATGATGGACCGACAGAACGTCACCGCGGTGCAGTGGGCAGAGCGGGCGATCGCGTTGGCTGAACATCTCAACGACCTGGAGACGACGATCATGGCTCACAACTTCGTGGGTGCGGCGCGCATCCTCTCCGGCCATTCCCATGAGGGGCGTCAGTCTCTGGAGCGGAGTCTGTCCATCGCTCGGCAATCTGACCTTCCGGATCTGGTGGCGTGGGCCTACTGGAACCTGGGGAGCGCGTCGGGTGAGGTCTACGACTTCCCCACAGCGGAACGCTTCCTCACCGAGGGGATGGTGTATTGCGTCGAGCGCGACCTGGACACCGCACATGCATATATGCAAGCCTGGCATGCCCTCGTGGCCATGTACCTCGGCCGCTGGGAAGAAGCGGAGCGAGAGGGCCGGGCCGTCGCGTCCCGTCCCCAGACGGCTGCGACAAGCCGGATCATGGCGCTCCTCGCCCTGGGGCGCGTCCTCTCCCGGCGCGGGGACCCAGAAGCGACCCCCATACTTGACGAGGCCCTGGCACTGGCCTTGCCGACCGGAACGTTGCAACGCCTGGCTCCGGTCCACGCGGCCCGGGCGGAGGCGGCGTGGCTCGCCGGTGACTCCGATGGCGCGGCACGCGAAGCACACGCCGCATACGATCTCGCGCTCCAGCGGGGCCACCCTTGGTTCATGGGGGAACTGGCTTATTGGCGATGGCGCGCGGGAGACTTGGCCCAGCCGCCCGACGGCGCGGCGGAGCCCTTCGCTCTGCAGTGGCGCGACAACTGGGCTGGCGCATCGGCTGCGTGGGAGCGACTAGGCTGCCCCTACGAGGCAGCGCGCGCCCTTGCGGACGCGAGTGAGGAACGCCCACTCCGCGACGCGCTTGAGGTCTGCGAGCGCCTGGGCGCCCGACCGCTCGCCGCGATCATCACGCGCCGGATGAGGGAGATGGGTATTCGACACATCCCTCGCGGCGCGCGGCCGAGCACGCGCGCCCACCCCGCAGGATTGACCGCGCGGGAAATTGAAATCGCGCGGTTCATCGCCGGGGGGCTCCGAAATGCCGACATCGCCAGGCGAATGTTTCTCTCGACCAAAACCGTGGACCACCATGTGTCGTCGGTCCTAGCAAAGCTCGGGGTGCGCACGCGAACGGACGTCGCCCGCGAGGCCGCAAGGCTGGGACTGCTGCAGGATTGACCTCCCGGGTCGCAGAAGGCGTAGCAACTCCAATGAGGTTGCTCGAGCGGGAGACCTTCCTCAAGGACCTCAAGGACTGGCTGAGCGAGGCCGCCGGGGGACGCGGAAGCCTCGTCTTCGTCGCCGGCGAGGCCGGGATCGGAAAGACGGCGCTGCTGCGCATCTTCGCGCGGACGGTCGAGGGCATCGCCGGTGTTGCGACCGGTGCCTGTGATCCGCTCTCGACCCCCCGTCCCCTGGGCCCCCTGCTCGATGTGACCAGCGTCCTGGCTCCAGGAGCAGGAGGGCTGCTGGACGCCGGTGCGCCACGGGGTGAGGTGTTCCAGACATTTCTCGGAGAAATCGGCGCGGCTCCGACCCTCGTTGTATTTGAGGACGCTCAATGGGCTGACGAAGCCACGCTCGACCTCCTCCGGTTCCTGGGGCGCAGGATCAACAACACCCGAGCCCTCATGGTCGTGACCTACCGCGTCGAAGAGATCGGCCGCGGGCATCCCTTGACGACCGTCCTCGGCGATCTTGCGACCGCTGAGGCGGTACGGCGCCTGAAGCTTCCCCCGTTGTCCGAGGCGGCCGTGCGGACGCTGGCGATGGGCAGCGATCTCGACCCCGCGGAGCTGTACCGGCAAACCGGCGGCAATCCGTTCTTCGTCACAGAGGTCCTGGCCAGCGGGACCCCCGGGATTCCGGCGACGGTGCGCGATGCCGTCCTGGCGCGGGCGACCCGGTTGTCGGCGAAGGCTCGGAGGGTCCTGGACACCGCGGCCGTCATCGGGTTTCGTCTCGAGCCCTGGCTGGTCAGCGAAGTCGCGGGGGACGATTCCGATGCGCTGGACGAATGTGTGTCCGCGGGAATGTTGCACACGCAGGATGCGCACCTCATGTTCCGGCACGAACTCGCCCGCGAGGCGATTCTCCAAAGTATCCCTCCACACCAGAGCCTGGCCCTTCACCGCGCGGTGCTGCGGGCGCTTCGCTCATCACCGGCGACTCGCGAGGACCTGACCCGACTTGCGCACCACGCCGAGGCGGCAGGCGACGGAGAAGCGACCTTGCAGTACGCGCAGGAAGCCGCGCGGCGCGCGGAGGCGCTGGGAGCCCATCGCGAGGCAGCCGCACAGTATGCGCGGGCGCTGCGGTTCGCCGACGGCCTGCCGCTGGCAACGCGGGCTGACCTCCTCGAGCGTCGCGCCTACCAGTGTTTCCTCATCGCCCAGTCCACGGAAGCGATCGAGACGCTTGAACGCGCCGTCCAGTGTCGCCGGGCCATCGGTGACCGCCGGAAAGAAGGGGACTCGCTTCGCGCCCTTTCGCGGGTCCTCTGGTGCACCGGGCGGATCCTGGATTCTGAGCAGCGGGCCCGGGAGGCTGTTGGCATCCTCGAACAGCTGCCCCCAGGGCGCGAGCTGGCAATGGCCTACAGCGCCATGTCGTCAGTCTGCATGAACGCGGAAGATACGGAGGGGACCCTCGCCTGGGGCGCACGTGCGCTCGAGATGGCGGAGCAGCTTGGCGACGATGAGGTCCTGATCCACACGCTCAATAACATGGGGACGATGGAGCTCCTCCGGGGGATGCCGGAGGGCAGGCAGAAACTGGAGCGGAGTCTCGAGCTCGCACAGCGCGTGGGCCTGGAAGAGCATGTGGGCCGGGCCTTCATCCACCTGGCCTGGGCCGCGGCGCGAACCCGCAGCTTCGGCGTGATCGAGCGCGTCACGGCCGGTCTTGAGTACGCCAACGAGCGTGACCTCTACCTCTGGCGGCTCTGGCTGGTGACACATCGAAGCCGCCTGGAGTTCGACCAGGGCCGCTGGACCGAGGCGGCCGGCTCCGCCTCCTTTGTCGCCCACTATGCGCACGGCGAGTCCATGTCGCGCATCCCTGCGCTGTGCGTGCTGGCGCTTGTGCGGGCGCGCCGAGGCGAGCCCGATGTCTGGCCACTACTTGACGAGGCGCTGGCGCTGGCCGAACCGACCGAACAGTTTCAACACATCGCACCCGTCGCCGCAGCACGGGCAGAGGCGGCGTGGCTTGACGGCCATTCCGAAACGATTGGCGCGGCAACCCAGGCGATGTTCGAGCGGGCGCTCGAGGTCCGCGATCCCTGGACCCTCGGTGAACTCGCGTACTGGCGCTGGCGTGCCGGTCGCGTGGATGAGCCGCCGCCCGGCCTGGCGGAGCCTTACGCCCGTGCGATCGCCGGCGAGTGGCGCCAAGCTGCACAACGATGGAGCGACATCGGGTGTCCCTACGAAACTGCCCTCGCGCTGGCCGACAGCGGTGAAGAAGAGGCGCTGCGGCGCGCGCTGGAGACGTTCGAGCGGTTGGGGGCCCGGCCGATGGCCGCGGTGACGGCGAAGCGTTTGCGGGAGATGGGCATCCGGGGAATTCCGCGAGGTCCGCGCCCATCCACACGCGCGCATCCGGCCGGACTGACGTCGCGCGAGATTGAGATCGCTTCTCTGCTCGTTCAGGGCTTGAGCAACATTGAGATCGCCAAACGGAGTTACGTGTCTGTGAAAACCATCGACCACCACGTCTCGTCAATCCTATCGAAGCTCGGCGTGCGCAACCGCGTCGAAGTTGCGCGCGAGGCGATGCGGCTGGGGTTGGTAGCGGATCTGGCCGCAGCCGCGAAGGTGGGCCGGTAACCCGCTGGGTTATCTAGTGTCGGAAGTGCCGCACGCCTGTCAACACCATCGCGATCCCATGTTCCGTCGCGGCGGCAATGACCTCATCGTCGCGCACCGACCCGCCCGGCTGGATGATCGCGGTGACGCCGGCGCGCGCGGCGGTGTCGACGCCGTCACGGAACGGGAAGAACGCGTCTGACGCGAGCGCGGCGCCCGGGGCGCGGTCGCCGGCAACCTTCACCGCAATCTCCACGGCCCCCACACGGTTGGGCTGGCCGCTGCCGATCCCGACCGTTGCCCCTCTGCGGACGAGCACGATGGCGTTGGACTTGGTCCACTTGCAGACCGTCCACGCGACGCGCAGGTCTGCCATCTCCTCAGGCGTCGGCGTGCGGGGTGTGACGACCCGCAGCTGCGTTTCATCGATGTCGAGCTCGTCCGCCTCCTGAACGAGCAACCCTCCGGTCACCGACCGGAAACCGAGCGTCGGGTGGAGACTGGCGTCCGGGCACTCGAGGACGCGCAGGTTGGGCTTGCGCGCCAAAACCGTGCGCGCGGCCGCGGTGACGCCGGGGGCAATCACCGCCTCCGTGAAGATTCCGGCGATCTCGAGCGCCGTCCGCTCGTCCATGTCCCGGTTGAACGCGGTGATGCCACCGAACGCCGAGACAGGATCGCAGGCGCGCGCGGAGGCATACGCCTCCGCGATGGTTGCGCCGGTGGCCGCCCCGCAGGGGGTGGCGTGCTTGATGATCGCGGCGGCGGGCTGCGCAAACTCCAGAATCAGGCCCCAGGCGGTGTCCAGATCCACCAAGTTATTAAATGAAAGTTCCTTGCCCTGCAGCTGCCGCGCGCCGGCCAGCCCTTCCGCCCCCGTGCAGGCGCGATAGAACGCCGCGGCCTGGTGTGGGTTCTCCCCGTAGCGGGCCTGCTGCACTTTGCGATACGCCACCGTCAGCACACTCGGAAATCGTTCGTGTTGCTCGCGGTTGAAGTATCCGGCGATCGCGGCGTCGTACGCAGCCGTGCGCGCGAACGCCTCGGCCGCCAGGCGCCGGCGGGTCGGCGCGGAGACGCCGCCCTCCCGCAGGAGCTCCTCCGCGAGCGGGTCATACTGCCCGGTGTCACACACGACGGCGACGCGCTCCCAGTTCTTCGCGGCGGCGCGCAGCAGAGACACGCCGCCGACGTCGATCAACTCCACCGCCTCGCCGATCGGCGCGTCGAGCGCCCGCGACTCGAATGGATAGAGGTTCACCACGACCAGATCGACCGGCGTAATGCCCATGTCGTCCAGCTGCGCGCGGTGCGCGGCGTCGTCCCGGCCCAAGATGGCGGCGAAGATCGCGGGATGCAACGTCTTCACGCGTCCATCAAGAATGGCCGGATAGCCGGTGACCGCTTCGATCGCGGTCACGGGGATCGCCGCCTCCCGCAGCGCCTGGGCCGTCCCTCCAGTGCTGAGGATCTCCGCACCCATGCGGTGGAGCGCGGCGGCCAGCTCGACGACCCCGGCTTTGTCCCAGACACTGATCACGGCGCGGCGGATCCGGATGGGACCAACGGGCTCCGGATTCCGGGCTCCGGGCTCCGACAACTGTGACGCCATGCGCCTCGTCCTCTCTTGACCGGCCAGATTAGACCTTGAGTTCTTCCTCTGAAATGTCTGCACCATCACGATGGAGCCCGCGGCCCGATGCCCGCCCGTCTGTTCGGGAAGGGAGAATGCGCACTCGCTTGCCGACGACCTGCAGCCGTCCCTCCGCGAACAGCCGCACGGCCTTGGGGTAGAGCCGGTGTTCTTCTTCGGCGATCCGGGCGGAGAGCGTTTCGACGCTGTCGTCGTCGTGCACGAGGACCACCGACTGCAGGATGATCGGCCCACCGTCGGGCGTCTCGGTGGCGAAGTGCACCGTGCATCCGGAGACACGCGCCCCGCTGGCCAGGACCGCCTGGTGGACGTGCGCGCCGTACATCCCCGGGCCCCCAAACGCGGGCAACAGCGCCGGGTGAATGTTCAGAATCCGCTCGGAGAACTCACGGATGAACCGAGGGGTGAGAATCCGCAAAAACCCTGCCATGCAGACGAGATCGACGCGGTGCGAGAGCAGCACCTCGGCCAGGCGGGCGTCATAGGATTCCCGGTCTCGGAAATCCTTCGGAGCCAGCACCACTGCCGGCACGCCGGCGGCGCGCGCCCGCTCCACGGCGAAGGCCCCCGACACGCTGGATATCACGACGACGACCTGCCCCGGAATCTCGCCCCGGCCGCAGGCATCCAGGATCGCCTGCAGGTTCGTCCCGCCGCCTGACACGAGAACTCCGATACGAACGGGCTCCGGGCTCCGGGCTCCGGGACTCGTGGCTTCGGCATAGTTTGTACGATGACCGGTGCCCGAGGCCCGGTGCCCGTCAGTCATAGAAGGTCGACTCCCCGCTCGCCCGCCACGACTTCGCCGATGATCCATCCCTCAGCGCCATTCGCCCGGCAGATGTCGAGTGCCAGGCCGGCCCGGTCGGCGGGCACGACCGCCGCAAGCCCGACCCCCATGTTGAACGTGGCAAACATCTCGTCTCTTGCGATCCGCCCGCCGCGTCCGAAGACGTCGAAGACCGGCGGGACCGGCCACGAGGCCGTCGCAACCCGGGCACGGCAAGACCGGGGAAGAATCCGCACGAGGTTGGCCGGCAGCCCTCCCCCGGTGATATGCGCCGCGCCGCGCAGCCAGCCGGCTCCGGCGAGCGCCCGCAACGCCCGGCGGTACGACCGGTGTGGAGACAGCAGCGCATCCGCGAGCGGGACCCCGAGCTCCGGGAGCACAGTGTCCAGCGTCCATCCGCTCCGGTGCATCACCGCCCGGACGAGGGTAAACCCATTCGTATGCAGCCCCCCTGACGCGAGCCCCACCACGGCATCGCCTCTGCGGATCGTAGAACCGTCATGGATGGCACTCCGATCGACCACACCCATCACGCAGGCGACGACATCCATGCCGGCGTCGGTGTACACGCCCGGCATCTGGGCAGTCTCCCCGCCGAGCAGCGCCACCCCTTCCTCACGGCAGGCCACGGCCATTCCGTCGACAAGCGCGGCCAGGTCGGCGGGGTCCAGGGTGGCGGCGGCGACATAGTCCAGCGCGAACAGCGGCACCGCGCCCAGCACCGCCACATCGTTCACGCCGTGCACGACCGCGTCGTGTCCCACGCCCGCGAGGCGGCCCGCGTGGCGGGCCAGCAGCACTTTGGTGCCGACGCCGTCGATGGACGACACGAGCACCGGATCACGATACCCGCTGAGATGGAACAGCCCCCCGAAATGTCCGACGTCGCCGACCACGTGCGCGTTGAAGGTCTCGCGGATGCGCGCATGGAGCGATTCCAGCGTGCCGTGAACGGCAGCCCGATCCACGCCCGAGCTGCGGTAGGTCAGCGGACCGTCAGACATCGTCCACCCCCGTCAGCGCGCCCTCCCGCGGAACCGGGCCCAGCGCCTCCAGAGCATGGCGGCCGGCCAACGCCTCCACCGGAACGCGCGTCGGGTAGCGGCCGTCCAGACACGCCATGCACAGCTGCTCGGTCGCGAGCTGCAGCCCCTCGACCAGACCGGCCTGGCTCAAGTAGCCGAGTGAGTCCGCCCCGATGAGCGCGCGGATGTCCTCGATGCTGTGCGAGGCGGCGACCAGCTCACCACGGCTGCTGGTATCGATCCCATAAAAGCAGGGGAAGCGGATGGGTGGCGACGAGATCCGCACGTGCACCTCGGTCGCGCCCGCGGCCCGGAGCATGCCCACGATCTTGCCGCTGGTTGTGCCCCGGACGATCGAATCGTCCACGAGCACCACCCGCCGCCCGTCGAGGACCTCGCGCAGCGGATTGAGCTTCAGCCGCATGCCGAAGTCCCGGGTGGCCTGGTCAGGCTGGATGAACGTCCGGCCGATATAGCGGTTCTTGATCAGGCCGACCTCAAACGGGATCCCAGCGGCTTCGGCAAATCCCATGGCGGCCGACGCGCCCGAATCGGGGACGGGAATGACGACGTCGGCGCGCGAGGGATGCTCCCGGGCCAGGATGCGGCCCATCCGCCGGCGGGCGAGGTGTACGTTCCGCCCGGCCAGGACGGTGTCCGGCCGCGCGAAGTAGATATACTCAAAGACGCACTGCGCCGTGCGGCCCGGGGGCAGCACGGGGATGGAGCGAAGACCACCGCCTTCGAGGACCACGAGTTCACCGGGATCCACGTCCCGGACCGTGACCGCGCCGAGATGGTCGAAGGCGCAGCTCTCGGACGCGAGGATCCAGGTGCGGCCGGTGGTGCCCAGGACCAGCGGCCGGATCGCATGCGCGTCGCGGAATCCCAAGACCTTGCCGGCGACGAGGACGGTGATCGTATACGCGCCCTCGAGCCGCCGCATGGCCACGGCGATCCCTTCTTCCACCGTCGGCGCCGGCGCGCGCGCGATCAGCTGGGCGATCACTTCGCTGTCGGTGGTGCCGATGAACGTCACCCCTGCGGCTTCCAGATCTGCCCGCAGCCGGGGCGCGTTGATGAGGTTTCCGTTGTGGGCGAGCGCGAGGGGACCCCACGGCGAGGGTACCACAAGCGGCTGCGCGTTCTCCAGGCTCACAGACCCCATCGTGGAATACCGGACGTGCCCGATGGCCAGATGGCCGGGGAGCTGGGCGATCCGCTCGCGGTCAAACACCTGGAACACCAGTCCCATCCCACGGTGGTGCCACAGGCGACCGCCGTCGCTGGTGGCGATGCCCGCGCTCTCCTGCCCGCGGTGCTGGAGGGAGTACAGTCCCAGGTGCGCCATCGGCGCGGCGGGTCCGTCACCACTGGCGATGCCCAGCACGCCGCACTCCTCGCGGAGACCGTCGGCCTCCGCGAGGGAACCCGGGAACGCGGGACCCCCCACGCCCGCTTCGCGAGCTCGGGGCAGAGCGCGGGAACGCGACATCTTCATAAGACGCTCGCCAACGAGTCGTATGCGGCAGTGAGGTCTTGCAGAGGAAGATCAATGCCGGCCTGCGCAATCCGCAGTCTCTCGCCACCGGTGCGGCCGAGGATGGTCAGGGGGACGGCCTGCGCGGCGGCCGACGCCTGCAGGTCGCCGAGCCGTGACTCCGGCAGCGAGAGGATGAATCGCGACGGCGCCTCACCGAACAGCGCCGCGTCGGTCGTCGACGCGGCGGGCAGCGTGACCGCGGCGCCGACCCCGCCGAGGAGGGCGCATTCTGCCAGCGCCACCGCCGCGCCCCCGTCGCCGCAGTCGTGGGCGGAGGACAGCCACGCCTGCGCCACCGCGGACCGCACAACGTCCAGCACACGCTGGTGAAAGTCGAAGTCGACGTCCAACGGACGACCCCCATCGAGCCCATGCACGGCCAGGAGGTAGGTGCTGGCCGCGAGGTCGGGATCGAGCCGCCCGACCAACGCGATGACGTCGCCCGCGGTGCGGAAGGCGGCGCGGCAGATGCGGGACGAATCGGTCAGCAGGCCGACCATCGCGACCACCGGCGTGGGGAGGACCGGTCCGTCCGGCGATTCGTTGTAGAAGGACACGTTGCCCCCAACCACCGGAACTTTCAGCGCGCGGCAGGCGTCGGCGATGCCGGCGACCGCGTGGCGGAAGGTCCAGAAGACATCCGGATGTTCCGGGCTGCCGAAGTTGAGACAGTCGGTGATGCCCAACGGGGCCGCCCCTACGCAGGCCAAGTTGGCCGCCGCTTCCGCGACCGCCCGCCGGGCGCCCCGGTAGGGATCAAGACTCACCAGCCGGCCGTCGCCGTCGCATGCCACGGCGATCCCTTTGGGTTCGGCCTCCGGCAGGCGGAGGACGGCCGCATCGGCGTCTCCTGGAACCACGACGGTCCGTAGCTGCACCATGTGGTCGTACTGCTCGAAGACCGCGCGCTTGCTGGCAATGCCGGGCGCGGACAGCAGGGTCAACAGCGCGCGGGCCGGATCGACGGTGGGAATCTCGGGCATCGTCCATCGCGCGCGAAGACCGGCCGGCTCCCGGGCCGCAGGCCGGTACACCGGGGCCTCCGCCAGAGCGTAGGGTGGCAGCGACGCCATCACGTCGCCGTCATGGCGAACGGTCAGGATCGGTTCTGCGGTCACTTCGCCGACGACGGCGGCATGGAGTCCCCAGCGTTCGAAGAGCGCGGCGACCCGGCCCTCCGCGCCACGCTGCACCACCAGCAGCATGCGCTCCTGCGACTCGGACAGCAGGATCTCGTCGGTGCGCATCGCGCGCTCGCGCAGCGGCACGGTCGCGAGCTCGATGCTCATCCCGACGCCCCCGCGGGCCGCCGTCTCGCTCACCGCGCAGGTCAATCCCGCCGCGCCGAGGTCCTGCACGGCCACGACGTCCCCACAGCGCAGCGCGTCCAGCGTGGCCTCGATGAGGAGCTTGCCGGCGAAGGGGTCGCCGATCTGCACCGAAGCACGGTCCTCGCGCTCGGATCCGGCGTCGAGCCCCTCGGAGGCGAAGGCCGCGCCGCCGATGCCGTCGCGACCCGTGCGCGCCCCCACGAGCAGCACGGGGTTGCCGGGACCCGCAGCGCGGGAGCGGGCGATCTCATCGCGGCGGAGCAGCCCTAGACACCCCACGTTGACCAGCGGCATGCCGCGGTACCCGGCGTGCGTGACCAGCTCTCCGGCGACCGTGGGGATGCCGATGCAGTTGCCATAGGCCGCAATGCCGGCGACGACACCGGCCGCCTGCCGCCAGGACGGCGGATCGTCCAGCGGACCGAACCGCAGCGAGTCCATCAGGGCGATCGGACGCGCGCCCATGGAGAGAATGTCGCGAATGATGCCGCCGACGCCGGTCGCGGCGCCGTTGAACGGATCGACCGCGCTCGGGTGATTGTGACTTTCCATCTTGAAGGCCACGGCCCACCCATCGCCGATATCGAGCACGCCGGCATTCTCCCCGGGCCCCTGGAGCAGGCGGCGGCCGTCGGCGGGGAGGAGTTCCAGCACCGCCTTCGAGTGCTTGTACCCGCAGTGCTCGGACCACATGACGCCGAACATGCGCAGCTCGATTGGAGACGGTTCGCGGCCGAGCCGGCGCCGGATCTCTTCGTATTCCGCGCGGGTGAGGCCGACAGACGCCGGCGCCAGCGGAGACTCAATCATCCCTGGTACCCCGCGGCCACCGGGCGGCGGTCCCGGAGCCACGACACGGCGGACTCAAACAGCGCGCGCCCGTCCGTGGATCCCAAGATCGCTTCCGAGGCGCGTTCCGGATGCGGCATCAGTCCCACGACATTCCCTTTGGGATTGCACACGCCGGCAATGCCCCGGATCGACCCGTTGGGGTTGGCGTCCGGCAGGACGCGCCCGTGCCGGTCGCAGTACCGGAAGACCACCTGTCCGGCTTCCTCGATCGTCCCCAGCAGGGGGCCGGGCGCGAAGAAGTTGCCCTCGCCGTGGGCGATCGGCATGGCGAGCACCTGCCCCTCCGCCAGCACCCTCGTAAAGGCTGTGCGCGTGGACTCGACGCGGATGTGCACCGGGACGCACCGGAAGCGGGAGTGATGATTGCGCAGCATGGCGCCGGGAAGCAGACCGGCCTCCAGTAGGATCTGAAATCCGTTGCAGATGCCCAGCACAGGCCCGCCGGCCTGCGCGAACGCTCGAACCGCGGGCATCACCGGCGCCCGGGCCGCTACCGCCCCGGCCCGCAGGTAGTCTCCGTGCGCGAAGCCGCCGGGCAGGACGATCGCGTCGAGACCGTCGACGGTCCGCTCGGCATGCCACACTTCTTCCACCTCCTGGCCCAGCACCACGCGGAGCACGTGGACGCAGTCACGGTCGCAGTTGCTGCCCGGGAAGACGACGACGCCGAATCGCATCAGCGCACCTGCCACTCCTCGATGAGCGGATTGGCCAGGAAGCGTTCGCACATAGCCTGGATCTCCTCAGGGGGGACGCTGTCTGCCACCATCATCTCGATGTACCGGCCGATCCGGACCTGGGACACATCTTCATACCCGAGCGCCCGCAGCCCCTGGTGGACGGCCTGTCCCTGCGCGTCGAGGACGCCCGGCTTCAGCGTGACGACGATGGTGACGGTCCCCATGGCACCTCCAGCCGGCCGGTCAGCCGCCGATAGGTCTCCAGATACCGCTGGCGCGTCGCCTCGACCACGTCGGGCGGCAGCGCGGGAGCGGGCGGTTCGTGATTCCAGGCGATGGCATTCAGGTAATCCCGTACGTACTGCTTGTCGAACGGCACGAGGCGCTCCGGATACGCGGCGGCGTCCCAGTACCTCGAGGAATCGGGCGTCAACGCCTCGTCGATCAGGACCAGCCGGCCGTCGTGGCGGCCGAACTCGAATTTCGTGTCTGCCAGCATCAGCCCGCGCTGCGCGGCGTGCGCGGCCGCAAACCGGTACAGTAGGACGCTGGCCTCCTTCAGGTCCCAGGCGACGTGTTCGCCCACAATCTCCACGAGGCGCGGGTAAGTGATGTTCTCGTCGTGTCCCGAGGCGGCTTTGGTGGCCGGCGTAAAGATCGGCTCGCTGAGCGGGTCGCCGTTGCGCAACCCGTCGGGGAGCGCCAGACCCGCGACCCTCCCGCTGCTGCGGTACTCGTCCCAGGCCGAGCCGGTGAGATAGCCTCGGACGACGCACTCCACATCAATCCGCCGGCACCGCCGCACCAGCATGGCCCGGCCGGCGATCGCAGATACGTCATCGGAGGGAAGCGCCGCCGCGGCCGCGATGTCCGAGGGGTCCGCCGTGACCATGTGGTTGGGCACGATGCCCTCGGTGCGGCTGAACCAGAATGCCGAGAGGGCGGTCAGGACGCGTCCCTTGTCCGGGACGGGCGTGGGCAGCACGTGGTCGAATGCGGAGATCCGATCGGTCGCAACGATCAGCAGGCCGCCGTCCACCTCGTACACGTCGCGCACCTTGCCGCGTACATAAAGAGGAAGCGGCAGGGACGTCTCGAGCACGATCATCCTCGCCTCCTCGAAGCAATCTCCTCGTGCGCCGGAGATTGCTTCGTCGCTTCGCTCCTCGCAATGACAGACGGACGGGGAATCCCCACCCGCTCCAGGATGGCGTCGACGTACCGCAGGTAGTACGCGTCATCGAACAACCGGGTCAGTTCCTGGGTCGTCAGGCGGCCGCTCTCCAACAGCGCGTCCCGGAACGATGCCCGTCCCTCGTGTGCCTCCGTCGCCGCAGCCTGCACAACCGCGTAGGCCTCGTCGCGGGTGAGCCCCCGGTCGACCAGCGCGAGCAGGACGCGATGGCTGAACACCAGTCCCCCTGTGCGGTCCAGGTTCGCGCGCATCGCGTCGGGAAACACCCGCAGCCCCTGGAGCACGAAGGCCATCTTGCGCAGCATGTAGTGCAGGAGTGCGGAGGCGCCGGGCACGGCGATGCGCTCGACGGACGAGTGGGAGATGTCCCGCTCGCCCCACAGCGCCTGGTCCTCCAGACCCGCCAGCGCGTATCCGCGGAGGACGCGCGCGAGCCCGCTGACACGCTCACACAGGATCGGGTTGCGCTTGTGGGGCATCGCCGACGAGCCGGTTTGGCCGGACAGGAACGGCTCCGCCACCTCAGCCACCTCGCTGCGCGCGAGCGCGCGGATCTCCGTGGCGATTTTCTCCAGGGAGCCGCCGAGGAGCGCGATCGCGGCGAGGTACTCCGCGTGGCGGTCTCGCTGGATGATCTGGGACGAGATGCGCGCCGGCGTCAGCCCCAGCGCGCGGCACACGTGCGCTTCGACCGCGGGGTCGAGATGGGCGTAGGTCCCGACCTCGCCGGAAACCTTCCCGACCGCGATCTGCCGGCGGGCGCCCTCCAGCCGCTCACTGCCGCGGCGGACCTCCTCCAGCCACAGCGCGGCCTTAAGGCCGAACGAGATCGGTTCGGCGACCATGCCGTGGGTCCGGCCCGCCATTACGGTGTATCGGTGTGTGTCGGCCAGGACCGCCAGCGCCCCAGCGACGGTTTGGGCTTCGGCCAGGAGCAGACCGGCGGCGCGGACCATGAGCACCGAAAGCGCGGTGTCCACAACATCCGAGGAGCCCAACCCCAGGTGCAGGTACCGCGCATCCGGCCCGGTGAGCTCGGCCACAGACCGCAGGAAGGCCACGACGTCGTGCTGCGTCTGCGTCCGCTCGATCTCGTCGATCCGTTCCGGCGTCCCGACCCGCGCCGTCGCGCGCAGACGCCGCGCGGCCTCGTCGGGGACCACCCCCAGCTGCGCCTGGGCTTCACAGGCGAGCAGCTCGATCTCCAACCAGATCGCGAATTTGGCCTCGGGTGACCAGAGCTGCTTCATTTCAGGGGTCGTGTACCGGTCGATCACGCGACGACCTCCAGGTCCCGCAGGATCAGCGCTTCTCTGTCCCGCCCGACGCCGGCCATCGACACCGGCACGCCCGTGCACAGTTCGATGCGGTCCAGGAACGCGCGGGCCTCGTCGGGCAGTTCGTCGATGGTTCGCGCGTCGCTCGTCCGCGGCCAGCCCGGCAGCGCCTCGTAGACCGGTTCCAGCCGCTCCATCACGGCGGTGTGCGGCACCGTATCGAGCATGCGCGTCCCATCGCGATACGCCACGCAGAGTTTTACCGTCTCAAACCCGTCGAGCACGTCGAGTTTCATCACCGCCAGGTCCGTGAACCCGGCGACTTCTGCCGCGTACCGCGCCGCGACCCCATCAAACCACCCGCATCGACGCGGCCGGTTGGTCGAGGTGCCGTACTCCTGGCCGCGTTCGCGCAGCAGCGCTCCGGTGCCGTCCGCCAGCTCCGTGGGCATGGGGCCGGCCCCGACGGCCGTCGTGTACGCCTTCACGACGCCAAGCACGCGGGTGATCCGCTGCGGCGGGATGCCGGCGCCGGCACAGGCGCCGCCGGGCAGACAGGTAGAGGACGTGACGTACGGATAGACACCCCAGTCCAGGTCCCGCATCACGCCGAGGTGGCCTTCCAGCAGAATCGCCGCGTCACGGCGGAGGGCCTCCTGGACGAGGCGGTGGGAATCTACCAGCAGCGGCGCGAGGCGCGGCGTCCACTGCGCACACTGTGCCGCCAGGCCGGCGGCATCGACGGTCCGGCCCAGGGCCAGCGAGGCGCGCCGGGCGGTCTCCTCCAGCCGCTCCCGGAGAAACTGCGGTTCGAGGAGGTCGCCCGCACGGATCCCCGCGCGCGCAGCTTTGTCGGCATAGACCGGCCAGATGCCCCGCCGGGTGGTGCCGTGCGCCTTCGCGCCGCGAAGATCCTCCATTCGTGTGTCCAACTCGACGTGGAATGGAAATACGAGATGGGCGCGGTCTGCGATCCGCAGCCGGGCGGTCGAGATCCCGGCCGATTCCAGCGCGCCGATCTCGTCGAAGAGCGCTTCCGGGTTGACCACTACACCGGGCCCGATGAGACAGTCCACGTGCGGATGCGAAATCCCCGAGGGAACCAGGTGCAGGCGCAGCACGCCCTGCCTGGTGACGACGGTGTGGCCGGCGTTGTTGCCGCCGTTGTAGCGGATGACCAGATCCGCCGCCGCCGCGAGGGCGTCGACAACCTTGCCCTTCCCCTCATCGCCCCAGTGACCACCGACGATCGCCGTTACTGGCATTGCGACATCCTCAACCGCGGGACCCGGGACCGGGGACCTGGGACCAGTTACTGCGGGCTGTGTCCGGTCCCTGGTCCCTGGTCCCTGATCCCGTTTTCTCCTCTATGCGGCGCGCCATGGTTGCTTTGAACTCGCGCAGCCGCTCTCTCAGCCCGGCATCGCCGGTCGCCAGCATCTGAACCGCGAGAATGGCGGCGTTGCGCGCCCCCCATGCGCCGACCGATACGGTCGCCACGGGCACACCCGGCGGCATTTGCACCGTGGACAGGAGCGCGTCGAGTCCGCCCAACCCCGTAGCGTCCAGCGGCACGCCGATCACGGGGATCGCCGTGCGGGCCGCCAGCGCGCCGGCCAGGTGCGCGGCCCCGCCGGCCGCGGCGATGACCACGCGGATGCCCCGCTCCTCCAGCGATCGGGCGTACCGGTCCACCAGGTCCGGCGACCGGTGAGCCGAAGCGACAATGACCTCTCCCTGGACGCCAAACTCGCCGAGGGTGCGGACAGCTTCCTCCATGACCGGCCGATCGGATTCGCTGCCGAGCACGATAGCGACCACCGGGGACCAGGGGGACTCTGACGTCATGATGCCGTCACCTCTCCAGAGATGGCGACCACCGCGGAACGGCGATCGCCGGCGCCTGTCGCCCCGATGTCGGCGCGGTACTGCATCCCCTCGAAGGACACGGCCCCAACCCCAGCGTACGCGCGGCTGACCGCGCGCTCCATCGTCGGGCCGGTGCCCACGATGTTGAGGACGCGGCCGCCGGCGGTGACGAGGGCCCCGTGCGAGACCGCGGTCCCGGCGTGAAACAATCGGACGTCCGCCGGCACATCTGCCACTCCAGTGATGGCCCTCCCGGTGCGATGCCGCCCTGGATATCCCTCTGAGGCCAGCACGACGCAGGCGGCGGCGTGCTCCGACCAGCCCAGTGACGGGCGCCGCCCGCCTAAGGCGTCAAGCAGCACTTCAGCCAGCGATCCCTCCAGCAGCGGGAGGATCACCTGTGTTTCGGGATCGCCGAACCGGCAGTTGAACTCCAGCGCTTTCGGGCCGTGATCAGTCAGCATGACTCCCGCATAGAGCACGCCGGTGTAGGGCCGGTCTTCGCGGACCAGCGCCGCCGCGGTCGGCATCAGGATCTCATCCATCACGCGGCCCACCAGCTCCGGCGCCAGCGGCGCCGGAGCAACTGCGCCCATGCCGCCGGTATTGGGACCGGTGTCGCCGTCGCGGGCTCGCTTATAGTCGCGCGCCGGGAGCATCGGCCAGACCTCTTCCCCGCGCACGAGAGCCATGACGCTTGCTTCCTCGCCCTCCAGATACTCTTCGACCACAACCCGCAGGCCAGAGGCGCCATGGATCCGGCGGACCATGAGGTCGACGACAGCCGCCTCCGCCTCCTGCGCGGTTTGTGCGACCACGACACCTTTGCCGCCGGCCAGCCCGTCTGCTTTGATGACGAGCGGTGCGTCGCTGCGCCGGACAAACGCAACTGCATCAGCGGGGGTGTCGAAAATTGCAAAGTCCGCGGTGGGAATCCTCCACTTGCGCATCAGGAGTTTCGCGAAGACCTTGCTTGCCTCGATCTGCGCGGCGGCGGCCGTGGGACCGAAGACCCGGAGCCCGCGGGCGGCAAGCGCATCAGCGATCCCCGCCGCGAGGGGTGCCTCAGGGCCGATCACCGTGAGGTCGATGCCGAGGTTGGACGCGGTCGCAGCGAGCGCGAGGATATCGGTGGTGGGCACCGGGAGACACCGGCCGACCGCAGCGATACCGGGGTTGCCCGGTGCGGCGAACACCTCGACTCCGCCATCCCGGGCGAGCGCCCACGCCAGGGCGTGCTCTCTACCGCCGGAACCCACTACCAGGACCTTCAGCACCATCGACCCCAGGAAAGTTCGTGTCCACGGCGGCCGCCGCGCGCCGCCGGCGGCACTTGCCTCATCTGACGAGCTAATCGTAAACGAATATCGTGTCAAACTCAAGAATGTTCGTGTTTTGAGTAATCGCTCGTGGTTTAGCCCGCCGGCGGGATCATCAATAGGGTCGGACCCCAATGATGATGCCGGCACCCACGAAAAACGAACGGGCCCTGCCGAGTGACCGGCAGGGCCCCTTGCGCGGATGAGCGGTGGTGGTTACATGGACGGCATGCCCGGGGCGGCCGGCTTCTCGTCGTCCTCGGGCTTCTCCACGACCATCGCTTCAGTCGTCAGCATCAGCGCTGCGACGCTGGCCGCGTTCTGAAGCGCCGACCGGACCACCTTGGCCGGGTCGACGATTCCAGCCTTGTTCATGTCCTCGAACTTACCGGACAGCACGTTATATCCGGTGCCCAGAGGCTTCTCCTTGAGCTGCTCGACGATCAGCCAGCCTTCCTGACCGGCGTTGACCGCGAGCTGACGGGCCGGCTCCAGCAGGGCCCGAGCGACCAGCTGGACGCCGGTCTTCTCATCACCTTCGGCCTCGAGCTTGGCCAGCCCCTTGGCGCCGTGCACCAGCACGCTGCCGCCGCCGGGCACGACCCCTTCCTCGACCGCGGACCGGGTCGCACGGAGCGCATCCTCGGTCCGCGTCTTGCGGTACTTCAGCTCTGCCTCGCTGGGAGCGCCGACCTTGATCACGGCAACGCCGCCGGACAGCTTGCCCAGACGCTCCTGCAGCTTCTCCCGATCGTAGTCTGAGTCTGTCTCCTCAATTTGCTTGCGCAGTTGGCCGACCCGCTTCTGAATCGCGGTGGGGTTGCCCGCGCCGCCGACCACGATCGTCTCCTCCTTGCGGACGAGCACCTGGCGGGCGCGGCCCAACTGGGTCAGGTCGACATTCTCGAGCTTGAGGCCAACCTCGTCGGAGATGACCTGGCCCCCGGTCAGGATGGCGATGTCTTCCAGGATCGCCTTCCGCCGGTCGCCGAACGCCGGCGCTTTCACCGCGCAGGAGTGCAGGGTCCCGCGCAGCTTGTTGACGACCAGGGTGGCCAGGGCCTCGCCCTCGACGTCCTCGGCGATGATCAGCAGCGGCTTCGCCATCTGCGCGATCTTTTCCAACACCGGCAGCAGGTCTTTGATCGCCGAAATCTTCTTGTCGGTGATGAGGATCAGGGGGTCCTCAATGACCGCCTCCATCTTCTCGGGGTCGGTCACGAAGTACGGGGAGATGTATCCTTTGTCAAACATCATCCCCTCGACGACCTCGACGGTCGTCTCCATCCCTTTGCTCTCCTCGACGGTGATGACGCCGTCCTTCCCGACCTTGTCCATGGCGTCGGCGATGAGGGTACCGATGCCGACGTCGTTGGCGGAGATGCTCGCCACCGACTGAATCGCCTCTTTGGTCTCCACCGGCCTGCTGGCCTTGCGGACTTCCTCCACCGTCACGGCGACCGCGCGGTCGATCCCCCGCTTGATGGCCATGGGATTGGCGCCCGCGGCGACGACGCGCAGTCCCTCGCGGATCAGCGACTGGGCCAGGATCGTCGCCGTCGTGGTCCCATCGCCGGCCACGTCCTCGGTCTTGGTCGCGACCTCACGCACCAGCTGCGCGCCCGCGTTCTCAAAAGGATCTTCAAGCTCGATCTCTTTGGCGACGGTCACGCCGTCATGGGTGATAGTGGGGGAGCCGAACTTCTTTTCCAGGACGACATTGCGGCCCTTCGGGCCGAGGGTAATCTTGACGGCGTCGGCCAGCTTGTTGACGCCGCGCTCCATCGCCCGCCGGGCCGTCTCTTCAAACGCCAGAATCTTGGGCACGTACGTTCACCTCCACACGAAACTACGGGATTGGGGATGAGGGGATCAATCCCTAATCCCGGCTCCCTAATCCCGTTCTTGTTATTTCTTGCCGGCGGCCGCGGGCTCGCGCTCGACGACGGCCAGGATGTCGCTCTGGCGCAGGATGAGATGCTCCACGCCGTCGATCTTAAATTCGGTACCGGCATATTTGGCGTACAGCACCTGATCGCCCACCTTGATGTCCAGGGGCAGGCGCTTCTCGCCTTCCTCATCCCATTCCCCCGGCCCGACGGAGACGATCTCTCCGCGCTGGGGTTTCTCCTTGGCCGTATCGGGAAGGACGATTCCACCCTTCGTGCGCTCTTCGTCCTCCAACGGTTTCACTACCACGCGGTCACCAAGTGGCCGCAGCTTCATATGGATCCCTCCTCAGGCATGGATTAGCACTCGAGGCTTGTGAGTGCTAGGCACCATTATCTTAGAGGGCCGCCGCCTCCTGTTCAAGTTCTATTTTGTGCCGCCGGAGGAATGGGCACGCCCTCCATGGACGAACGTCCCGGCCGCCGCCCGCACACCGCCCGGACACCGCGGGGCTGCCAAACCCATTGCAGGACGCCTTACGCACAGGGTTATGCACATTATCCACAGCCCCGATATCCCCACTCCACGACCGGAAAATTCGGATATTGGGGCGGTCTGGAGGCCGGAATCGTTCGGACTCTACTGCAGGGGAAGGTCGCTGTAGGCGCCCAGGGACAGGTCTGCGCGCTCTCCCCGGTCGAGGCGGAAGGCGCCTGCGGCCGCGATCATCGCAGCGTTGTCCGTGCAGAGAACCGGCGGCGGGATGACAATCGCATACCCCTCCCCGGCACACGCCCGCTCCATCTCCGCGCGCAGCAGGGAGTTGGCGGCCACGCCCCCGACCAGCAGGACCGTCCGGACCCCGGCGGCCCGGGCGGCGCGCATCGCCTTGCGGACCAGCGTGGCGACCACCACCCGCTGCAGGCTCGCCGCGAGATCGGCCCTCCGCCGGTCACTCACCGGGGCAGCCCCCCATGCCCGCAGCGCGGCCGTCTTGATTCCGCTGAACGAGAACTCCAGCGAGTCATCGGCCATCGGCAGGGGAAGGCTCACGCCGTGGGGATCGCCGGAGCGGGCCAACCGGTCGATCTCCGGGCCCCCCGGATAGCCCAGGCCCATGGCGCGGGCCACTTTGTCGAACGCCTCCCCGGCGGCGTCGTCTCGCGTGCGCCCCATCACCCGGTACCGGCCGTGATCCGCCATGGCCACCAGGTCGGTATGCGCGCCCGAGACGATCAACGCCAGAGCCGGCAGCGAGAGATCCGGCGCGGTGAGAAACGCGCCGTAGATGTGTCCTTCGAGATGGTTGATTCCGATCAGCGGCAGCTCGAGGCTCACAGCGAGCGACTTGGCCGCGGCGACGCCGACGGTGAGCGCGCCCACCAGCCCGGGGCCATGCGTCACGGCCACGGCGTCGACGTCGCGCAGCGTCACGCCGGCCTGCTCGAGGGCTTCGTCGGTGACCGGCAGCAGCCGTTCGATGTGCTTGCGGGATGCGAGCTCAGGCACGACTCCGCCGAACCGGCGGTGCAGGTCCGCCTGGGACGCGATGACGTTGCTCTTGATGGCGCGGCCGCCGGACACCACCGCGGCCGCCGTCTCATCGCAGGAGGTTTCAATCCCAAGGACGAGCATGCCTCACACGCTTGACGAGTCGTGATCCTCGTCGAGCGCGGCCCGCAGGTCCTTGAGCTTGTGCTGGTACTCCCGGTCCTGCAGGTTCCCGCTCCACATCACAATGGCGTCCTCGCGGTTGTCGCTGTAGTATCCCTTGCGGACGCCGATTTCCCGGAACCCGTACTTCTTGTACAGCGCCTGTGCGGTGGCGTTTGACTTGCGGACCTCGAGCGTCATCCACCGGGCGTCCCGGGACAGCGCCGCGTCGATCAGCCCGACCAGCAGCCGCTCGCCGACATGCTGCCCGCGGTAGGCCGGATCCACGGCAATGGTTGTGACGTGCGCCTCGTCGAGGATGACCCACATGCCGGCATAGCCGACGATCTCTCCCTCGGCCCGGGCCACGATGTACGCCGCGAGCCGGTTCTCCTGCAGCTCGTGCGTGTACGCGTCGCGGGGCCAGGGCGTACGGAACGATTCCCGCTCGATCTCCAGCACGCGGGGGATGTCCTCCATCCGCATCGATTCCAGCGACACTCGGGTGATCTGCTTCATCTCGACCTAAACCAAATATTTTTCCGACCCCCGGCTTATCCTCCGTCAGCCGGCGCCCGCACATAGGTGGGCCACAGCCGGTACAGATCATCGCGTTCGCCGCGAGCCAGTCGCTGCCACCCTAGAACGCCCGCCGACGCGGCCGTCGGGTACCATTGGTCGCGCGGCGCCAGCAGCGCGTCCGGTCTCGCCTGGGTCACAGCGGCGGCGTACCGCACGAGCGCGTCCCCGCTCACCGTCACCGGCTCCGCGGGCAGCCGCGCGAGCGCCGCGGCCACCGGTCCCACCACGTCTTCCGTGATGCGGCGCAGCCCGCCGTTGCGCGAGAACGCAGCGGCGGCCACCTCACCGCGCCTGACGTCCAGCATCGCGCACACCAGCCCGCTCGCGCTCGTCCCCCAGGCGACAACATCCAGGGTCGGGATGCCGACGGCAGGGATGCCGTGGGCCCGTGCCCACATCGCCGCCGTGGCGATGCCGATCCGCACGCTGGTGAACGACCCGGGGCCGGTGGAGACCACCACCGCCTCGACCTGGGGCGGCGTCATGCCCGCGCCGGCCAGCAGGCGCTTGACCGCCGGCGCCAGCCATTCCAGGTGCCGCTGCGGGACCGACTCGCTGAGCTGGGAGACCAGTGTCCCGTCCCGGAGCACGGCGACGCTGCCCACGCTGGTCGAGGTTTCGATGGCGAGGATGCGCACCCGGCTCCCCTACACGAGGCGGGCGAGGAGAGCACCGTAGCGCGCGCCCTCCGGGGTAAACTGCAGCTCGCGCGCCTCGTCTCCATCGGCGAACCGGATCGTCACCCAGAGGTGCTCCGCGGGCAGCAGGGGGAGCGCCTTTTCCGCCCACTCGATCACCATGATCCCAGTGCCGTCCAGCAGGTCGTCCAGCCCCAGATCGTCAAGCTGCCGGGGGCGGTCCAGACGGTAGAGGTCCACATGGTACACCGGGGTCGGCCCGCGGTACTCGCGGATAATGGTGAACGTCGGGCTCGCCACGTACCCGGAGGCGCCGGCACCGGCGGCAATCCCGCGGGCGAACACTGTCTTGCCGGTCCCCAGCTCGCCGGACAGCGCGACGATATCGCCCGCCCGCAGCAGCGCGCCCAGGCGGCGGCCCAACGCTTCGGTCTCCCCCGGGCCTGTGGTGTGTACGCGCAGGGCGGTCGCCGGGCCGGGGCGCCCCGTCATCGGGGACCCGGCCGCACCCGCAGGCGCAGTCCGTCCACGCTGACCACGGTCACACGATCCCCCTGACGGATCACGGCGCCGCCTTCGGCCTCGGCGGTCCACATCTCGCCGCGGACGTACACCTGCCCGTCGGGCGTCAGGTCCGTCCGGGCCACGCCGGTCGCGCCCGCCAGGCCTTCCCGTCCCATGCGCGAGCGGGTGCGCTGCGCGCGGAGGCCCGCGCCGACCGCGAACAGGAAGAACGCGCCGGTGAGCACGGCCGTCGTCACCGCGACCTGCACCGACACCCGGAAAAACGGCAGCTGCCGCTCGGTCAGCAGGAGGGCTCCCAGGATGAACGCCAAAATGCCGCCCACCGTCAGCACTCCGTGGCCGGGCACCTTGAGATCCGCGATGAAGAACAGCACGGAAAACCCGAGCAGCGCCAGGCCCGCGGCGCTGACCTGGAGGATGGCGAAGGAGGTGAGCGCGAGAATCAACGCGATGGCGCCGACGACCCCGGGCAGGATGGCGCCCGGGTTGCTGAGCTCAAAGATGATCCCGTAGATGGCGATCGTCATGAGAATAAGCCCGATGTTGGGGTCGCTGAGCAGGTCCAGCAGTCGTTCGCTGGAGTCCATCTCGAGCGAGCGCACGGTGGCGGCCCGGGTGGCCAGCCGCACCGGACCGGCCTCCGTTTCCACCTGGCGGCCGTCCACTTTCCCCAGCAGGTCCGGGACATCTGTGGCGATGAGGTCCACGACGTCCAGCCGTACGGCTTCCACCTCGTCAATGGACACGCTCTCCCGCACCGCCTTCTCGGCCCAGTCCGCGTTGCGGCCGCGCCGGCGCGCGATCGCCCGGATGTTGGCGACCGAGTCGTTGGTCACCTTTTCCATGACCGTCTTGTCCTGCTGGCCGTCCTGGCCGATCGCCACGGGGTGCGCGGCGCCGAGGTGGGTCGCCGGGGCCATCGCAGCGATGTGCGACGCGTAGGTGACAAAGACTCCAGCCGAGGCGGCGCGGGCGCCCTTGGGACTGATGTAGACGATGACCGGGACGCGGGCGTTGAGCATACCCTTGGTGATGTCGTCCATGGACCGCAGCAGCCCGCCGGGCGTGTCGAGCTCCACGAGCACCGCCGCGGCGCCGGACTCTTCCGCCTCGCGGATGGCGCGGAGGATGAATCGGGCGCTGCTGGGCGCGATTACCCCTTCGACACGGATGCGGATGACCGCCGGGGCCTCGGCCGCGGCCCAGACGCCTCCGGCCAGCGGGAGCAGCGGCGCGGCACTCAGCCCCAGGATGGCCACCAGCAGCGTCGCGCGCCTCAGACTCATCCCCTGTCCCTGCTGGCGGCCAGCTTCGGAGAACTCCCGCCCCGGCTGGCCCCCTGATGATCGAAGATGCGTGCCACGTCTTCCATCGTGTTGATCTCCTCGGGAGTCTTGTCGTCACGGATCCGCTTGATGCGGGGAAATCGCAGCGCGTATCCGCTGGGGTGCCGGGGGCTGCGCGTAATGGCGTCGAAGGCCACCTCCAGCACGATCTTGGGCTCCACGAGCTTCACCCGGCCGCGGTCCACGATCGTGTGCGCCCGGAACCACTCGGTCAGCGAGGCGATCTCGAGATCGGTCAGCCCGCTGTATGCTTTGCCGATCGGCGCCAGCTTTTCTCCATCTCGCACCGCGAATGTCACGTCGCTCAGCACGCCGGCACGCTTCCCGTGGCCCTGCTCAGCCGCGACCACCACGACGTCGAGGGTGGCCAGCTCCTCCTTCCACTTGACCCACTGCCGGGCGCGTTTGCCGGGCTGATAGCGGCTGTCGGGCCGCTTGATGACCAGGCCTTCGTTGCCCCGCGCCCGGGCCTCACGAAATCGCGCCTCCAGATGTTCATTCACCGTCGCGACCGTGGCGGCGGCCGGCTGGACGGTCGCCCCAAATCGCAGCGCCCGCAGCCGCCGCTGCCGCCCAACCAGCGGAACGTCCAGCAGATCCTCGCCGTCGAGGTGGAGGAGGTCGAACACAAACAGCACGACCGGCACATCGGCCATCAGGTCGGTGGGATCCTTGCGGCGCAGGCGCTGCTGTAGCTGCGTAAACGGGATCGCGTGACCGCCGCGCCACGCGATGATCTCCCCATCGATGATGTAGCGTCCCGCCAGCGCCCGCAGGTCGCCGTACAGCTCCGGAAACGAGTGCGTGATCTCGTCGAGCGTCCGGCTGAACATGGCCAGGCGTGTTCCGTCGTAATGCACCTGCGCGCGGATGCCGTCGTACTTGTCCTCGACCAACAGCGACTCCGGGGGCCCGCCGCCGTCGCCGTCGCCTGCCCTGAGCTCCGTCGAAGGGCCGCGTGCCGGCTCGAATGCCTCTGCGGCGGAAAAAATCACATCCGCGAGCATGAACCGGAAGGGGTGGAACACCTGCAGCCGGGCCTCGTCGAGCCGGTCGCCCCGCGCCAGCACGGCCACGGCGCCCACGTCGCTGATCAGCATGTTGGCTCGCCGGACGGCATCGAGCGACCGTCCGAACGCCTTGGCGATGGCCTCTTCGAGGAGACCTTCCTTGAGGCCCACCCGCATGTCCGACGTAATGATGCGGACCAGGTACTTGGCCTCCAGCGGGTCGGCATTCTCGAACAGCGACCGCATCGCTTCGAGCTTGACCTGCCGGGACCCCTTGCCTGCGGAGGCGGCCAGGCGCGAGAAGACGTCGGCGACGGCCGTCAGCGTCAGGGGCTGAGGAAACAACGGCGCCCGCACTTTGCGCGTGAGCAGTTCGGCGGCGACCGATCCGAGGTCCCCGTGCCTGGAGTAGCTCTCGTTCAACGCCTCCGGAGACGCGCCGGAGACGTCCAGCAGCGCGTCGGCAATCGCCGACCAGCCGACGTTGAGCGCACGGCCGTCGCCGGCGGGAAAGGGCCCCCCGGTCAGGTGCGTGCAGGCGATCCGCAGCTCGTCATCGCTGAGCGTCTGCAGGTAGGCAGCCAGGAGCTTGACTTTCTGGAGTTTGCTCGCCGTCCCGGACACGGCTTCCAGGACGGCAGCGAGTTGCCGCATGGCGCCTCTATCTTAGCACGGAGGGATCGGCCGCTATGCTCGGGCGCGCGCGGCCTCGATGAGGGCCTCAAAGAGCTTGCGCTGGCGGGCGTAGTGATCCACCATCCGCTCGGGGTGCCACTGCACGCCCACCACAAAGGGGCGGCGGAGATGTTCGATCGTCTCGATGACGCCGTCCGGTGCCCGCGCGGTCACCACAAATCCTGGCGCCACGTCTTTGACGGCCTGATGGTGGAAGCTGTTGACCTCGCTGCTGGGTCCGTCAAGCAGCGACGACACGCGGCTGTCCTCGGCGGCGGTGACCGGATGCGCCGGCCCCCAGGGAGGCCGCTGTGTCCCCTGCATATGCACCGCGGGGTCCAATCCCATCAGGCCGAGATCCTGGTGCAGGGAACCGCCCGCGGCGACGTTGAGCGTCTGGATGCCCCGGCAGATCCCGAGGATGGGCATCTCCTCCTCCAGCGCGGCGCGGGTCATCAGCAGTTCAGATGCGTCGCGCTCCGGGTCGATCTCGACCCCGGCGTCGGGCAGGACCGTCTCACCGTAATGGCGTGGATCGATATCCACCCCGCCGGGCAGCAGGAGCGCGTCGAGGCGGGCCAAGATGCGCTTGGCGTCCTTCGCTGCGAGGACCGCCTGGGGCTCCAGCCACACGGGCTCCCCGCCGGCGGCCGTGATGGCGGCGGCGTACAACCGCCCCTTCGGGGTGGCGGACCCGCCCGCAGCCGCGGTGATCCCAACGCGCGGACGCGCGGAGCCGGCGCTCATGGGCCGGCGGGCACGGCCGGAATGCAGAACCCGCAGGGCGCAGCCAGATCACGCTGTGAGGACAGCAGGAACTCTTCTTTCGTCATGCGGATCGAGCGGATGTCGAACGTGACCGGCCATGCCGTCTGCGACATCACCGGATTGATCTTACTCTCCATCGAGCGCAGGAGGAAGGAAAAAATCGGCAACCCGTTCAGCCGGGCGTTCTGAATGTGGAAGAACAGCTCTTTGCTGCCGCTGACCGTGAAATACCCTTGGAGGAACACTCGCACGGAGACTCCGTTCAGCGGGACCGTGCCCTCCGCAAACAGGGATGCGCCATCGGACCACAGCCGGATGTCCTTGATGCCGTCGCCGGAGGTGAAGAAGGCCTCCAGGCCTTTGATCGATGCCCGGCCATGCATCGCCGTGTCGCGCGCGTCGGTCAGCTTCAACTTCCCGCGGCCGAGCAGGGTGGGATCCAGCGACGCGCCGACCAGCTTGAACCATACCTCCTCCACCACCAGCCCGCCGAGGTTCGCCTTCTGCGCATACAGACTGATCCGTGCGTAGCCGCCGGGATAGAGATCGGGGACGCTTTCCACGCGCACCGCTCCGGTTTTCAGAAACCCGGAAAACGCTTTGAGCAATGCGGGATCCTGAAGGACCGGCCCGAGCGGGTCCAGCTGGGCCACCGCACTCCCGGGAAGCACGGCGGCCCCCAGCAGCACCATGGCCACGAGCAAGACGTAATGGATCCGCATCGTCTGGTTCATTCCTCCGCCAGCGCGGCGGCATGGGCAAAGAGAGCGGGCTGGCCGCCGGTATGCCAGAACACAACGCTCTGGTTCGGCCGCAGACGCTCCCGTGTAATCAGCCCCATGAGCCCCGCCATCCCCTTCCCGGTGTAGACCGGATCGAGCAGAATCCCTTCGGTCCTGGCGACCACCCGGATCGCCTCCAGACACGCAGGGGTCGGTACTCCATATCGTTCCCCCACGTAGTCGTCGTAGACAATCAGATCATCCGGATGCGGACGCCACGGCAGGCCCAAGACTTCGACCATGTCGGTCACGATCCCCAGGACGCGGGTCGTGACGACCTCCTTCGTGGGACCGGCGCTGATACCAATCACCTGGACGCCACTGCCGGTCACTTTCGTTCCCGTGTAGAGCCCGGATTGAGTCCCGCCGGAGGTACTGGTGTGGACGATCGCGTCCACCCGGATGCCCAGCGCGGCAATCTGCGCCTGCAGTTCCAGCCACCCCTGCAGATACCCGGCGGCACCGAACGCGTTGCTCCCGCCCCGTGGGATCACGTACGGGATCCGGCCCTGACGCCGCAGCTGGCGGGCCAGGTCGTCGACCACGCCCATGAGCACGTAGTCGTCGTCGGTCTGGATGATCCGCACTTCAGCTCCGAAGATCCTGTCCAGCAGCAGGTTCCCCTGTGCAACGTCTGGGGAGTCTCCGTTCAGCACGACAATCGGCTCAAACCCGAGCCGCCGGGCTGCGGCCGCCGTCATGCGGGCGTGGTTGGATTGGACCGCGCCGACGGTGATGACGACGTCGCACCCCTGCTCCCGGGCCTGCCCCAGCAGGAACTCGAGCTTGCGCGCCTTGCTCCCACCGAGCGCCAGGCCGGTCAGGTCATCACGTTTGATCCAGATGCGGGGGCCGCGCAGGTACTCTGTGAGCCGGGGCGCCTCATCCAGCGGCGTCGGCAGGTTGGCCAGGCGGACGCGCGGCAGACTACCGAGGTCCATCCGCTTCACTCTTGACAATCCACGATTCACAAATCACGCCGTTGTCCCTGGAGCGCTGCCAGCGTCTCCGTCCAGGCGCGGAGCGCATCCAGCCCTTCTGCGACCGTGGCGGGAACGAACCGGAGCGCCGTTCCAGGCCTCGCCTGCGCCACCAGCCGAAGATCGGCGGTGGCCACGATCCCGATCTTCGGGTAGCCGCCGGTCGTCGGCCCGTCGGCCATGATGACAATCGGCTGCCCGCTGCCGGGAACCTGCACGGCGCCGGGGAGCATTCCATCGGAGAGCATCGCCGCCCGCTTGGACCGGACCACCGGTCCCTCCAGCCGCACGCCGGCCCGGTCGCTGTGGACCCCGACGCGAAATCCATCTGCCCAGAATTGCGCGCGGGCCCCGTCGTCAAACCACGCCTCCTGGGGACCCGGGATGACCCGGACGGCGGCCCCGTCTTCCGGCGTGTCGAGGGAAATCGAACCCGGCGCGGTGAAACGCCTCGCTCCTTCTCCCCGCCCCAGGACGTCTCCTGCGAGCAGCCGCCGGCCCGCTACTCCCCCCAGCCGGCCAGGAACATACGTCGAGGCACTCCCCAGCACTTCCGGAACATCGATGCCGCCGGCCACCGCCACATACGTCCACATGCCGCGCCTCGGCGCCCCAAACGACAGCGTCTGGCCGGCGCGTATTTCCAGCGGCGTCCACATCTCCAGCTCTGCGCCGTCCAGGGCGGGCGAGAGATCGGCGCCGGTGAGCGCGATCGTGAGTTCGTCCACCGCCCGCAGGACGGGGCCGGGCGCAGTGCATTCAACAGCAGCCGCTGCGGGCGCATTGCCCACCAGGAGGTTGGCGATCTGGAGAGCGCTCTGGTCCATCGCCCCGGCGGCTGGCAGCCCGAGGGCGCGGTATCCTGACCGGCCCAGGTCCTGCACGGTGGAGTACAGGCCGCTCTCGCGCACCTGAAACGCGGGACGGCCCACAGGCCCGGCCAGAGGCGGGGAGTCGGGACCATCGGGAAAGATGGCGGACGACACAGGGACAAACCGGACCAGATCTCCCGGAGAGAGCAAGACCGGCGAGGGATCGCGGGGATCATAGAGCACGCGAGAAGTGCGGCCGATCAGGTTCCAGCCGCCCGCGGTGGGCAGGGGGTAGATGCCCGTCATCAGATCGGCGACGCCCACCGAGCCCGGCGGCACGCGGGTACGCGGAGAGGCCAGCCGCCGCGTGCGCAGGCCGGCGGGCAGGACGCCCAGGTACGGAAACCCCGGCGCGAATCCCAGCATGAACACCAGGTACGGCTCACGGCTGTGGAGCTCGATGACCTCCCGCGTGGTGAGGCCGCACGTTTGCGCGACATCGGCCAGATCCGGGCCGGCCTCTCCCCCGTAGACGACGGGGATCTCGATCGTGCGCCCGGTATTCCCTGGGCCGGCCGGAAGCCGACGTGACAGATCCAGAATGGTCGCCCGCAGTGCGTCGCGGTCGGGGGCCGACGGATCGAGGATCACCAGCAGCGACCGGAACGTCGGTACCACCTCAGCGACCCCGGGAATCCTCTCCACCCGGCGGGCCAACTCGCGGACCCTGCCGTTGATCGCCGGCGAGAGGTCGTCGTCGAATTCGACTACTACACCCCGGTCCCCGAAGGGGACCACTGAGGGAGGGTCGGTGTTCGAGGTCATGTGAGGGGCGTCTGAGACCTCGGATAGGACCCCAGCACCCGTAGGAAGGTCGTTACCCGAGACAGATCCGCGAGGGCCGCCGCGGTTTGTGGATCGTCCTGATGACCTTCGAAGTCGACGTAAAACAGATACTCCCAGGGGAGTTGTCGCCGCGGGCGTGACTCCAGCTTGCTGAGATTGATGGACCGCGTGGCCAGCGCGCCCAGGGCCTGGTAGAGGGCGCCCGGGACATTCTTCGTGGTAAACACAATCGAGGTCTTGCAGTCCGCCGCGCGCGGGGCGGGCGCCGGTGCCAGGCTCAAAAACTTCGTGTAGTTGGACGGGTTGGTCTCGATGCCCTCGGCCAGCACCGCCAGCCCGTAGATACGAGCCGCGGCGCGGCCGGCGATCGCGCCCGCTCCCGCGCTCCGGCGTTCGGCGAGCATCTTCGCGCTGCCCGCCGTATCGTAGGCAGGCACCGGCTCGAACCCGTGCCGGCGGAGAAATGCCTCGCACTGCGCCAGCGCCTGAGGATGCGAGTACACGGTGCGGATGGCCCGCAGATCCTGTCCCGGCAGCGCCAGCAGGCAGTGGCGGATGCGCAGGTCGAGCTCGCCGGTGATGAACAGCGAGTGCGATACCAGCAGGTCGTAGGTCTCGTTGATCGACCCGGCCTGCGAGTTCTCGGAGGGGACCACGGCCCGATCGGCGCGGCCGGCGGTCACCGCCTCAAAGGCGTCGCGCAGCGTCGGACACGGCAGCACCTCGACCTCACCAAGCAGCTGGGCGACGGCCTCCTCGCTGTACGCGCCACGTTCGCCCTGAAACGCCACACGCATCCCCCGTCTCCCCCACTACCGGTACACACGAGGTACCCGAAGACCAACGCCGCACAATATTTCATAAGAAATGGTCTGCGCCCAGGCCGCCACTTCATCGGCGCTGATCGCATCCCCGAAGAGCTCTGCGACATCGCCGGCAACCACCGGATGAGCGCCGACATCCACCATGAGATGATCCATGCACACGCGCCCACAGATGCGGTGGCGGCGGCCGCGGATGACGACCTCCCCGCGCTCGCCAGCCAGCCGCGGGTACCCGTCCGCGTAGCCGCACGCCACGGTCGCGATGGTCGTCGATGCCGCCGTCCGGTAGCGCGCGCCATAACTCACCGGGGTCCCTGGGCCCACCCGTGCCGCGCGGACCACCCGCCCGTACAGTCGCATCGCCGGCCGCAGGGCCAGCTGCGAGCGCAGCTGAGGCGACGGGTACAGGCCGTACATCGCCAGCCCGATGCGTACCATGTCAAAGTGCGTGTGCGGACCGGCCATCGCCGCGCCGCTGTTGGCGGCGTGGACAAGCGCCCGCGGGGTCCGCGCCTGCACCTCCTCTACGACCGGCCGGAACCGGATGAGCTGTTCCTCCGTCAGGGGGTGGTTGGGTTCATCCGCGCAGGCCAGCTGCGTGTAGCAGCCCTCGACGGGCACGCCCCTGGCGGTGAGCCGGTCCAGCAGCGCCGGCGCGTCTTGGGGGAAGATCCCCAGCCGCGTCATGCCGGTATCGATCTTGAGGTGGACCGGCGGGACGGTCCCGGTGTGGCGGAGGACGATCTCCGCCATCTCATGCGACGTGACGCTGATACTCATCCGGTGCGCGACGGCATCGGCGACCTCCCCCGCCGTCAGCGCGCCCAGCACAAGAATCGGGGCGGCGATCCCACCGAGCCGCAGGGCGATGCCTTCGCCGAGCGTGGCGACGCCCAGCCAGTCGGCGCCGGCGTCCAGGGCGGCGCCGCACACCGGTACCACGCCGTGGCCGTACGCATCCGCCTTCACCACCGCCATCAGCCGGCAGGAGGGCGCAAGGCGGCCGCGCAGGGCCCGGATGTTTTGGGCGATCGCCGCCAGATCCACCTCCGCCCACGCCCGCAGCGCGGCCGTCTCAGTGGACGGCGCCAGGGCGGCGACAACCTCGAGCGGTCGCGCGGGTGCGCGGTCGCGTTTTCGCTTCATCTTCATCGTCCACCTCGATTCGACAGCGCCGCACGGCGGGCCTACCGGCCCGATCAGAAGGGACCCCACCCGTCCGCGGTGTAATATGGCCATGCCGAGAGGGGGTGGGCGGAAAATGTTTCGGCAGATACGATCGCTTTCCATAGCAGGTGTGCTTCTGATCCTCTCCGTCATGTCGCCGGGGTGGGTCGGAGCGGCGCCATCGGGCAAGCTGGAGATTTTCAGCTGGTGGACCGCCGGCGGCGAGGCCGAGGGACTGACGGGGATGTTCGGAGCGTACAAGAAGCTCTACCCGGGCGTGGAGATCGTGAACGCCACGGTCGCCGGGGGGGCGGGGACGAACGCGAAGGCGGTGCTGGCCACCCGCCTGACGGGCGGCGACCCGCCGGATTCGTTCCAGGTCCACGCGGGGCTCGAAGTCCAGAAATACGAGCCGGCCAGATTCCTTGAGCCGCTGGATTCACTGTTTTCGTCAGAGGGCTGGGAGAAGGTGCTTCCCAAAGACCTGCTGACGCTGCTGCGCTACCAGAATCACTTCTGGTCCGTGCCCGTGAACATTCACCGGGCGAATGTGCTCTGGTACAGCAAGAAAGTCCTTTCCTCCAATAACCTGACGCCCCCCAAGACCTTCGACGAGTTCTTCCGGGCGTCCGACGCGCTCCGGGCCAAGGGCATCGTGCCCTTCGCGTTCGGAGACAAGGACGGATGGGAGGCCGGGCATGTGTTTGAAACCGTCCTGATCGGCACGCTGGGGGCGAACGGCTATCGCGGCCTATGGACCGGCAAGACGGCGTGGACCGATGCCAGGGTCACCCAGGCGCTGAACACGTTCAAGAAGATGCTCACCTACGTCAACAGCGATCACGCCGCCCTGACCTGGGACGGCGCCGGCCAGTATCTCATCGACGGCAAAGGCGCGATGCAGATCATGGGCGACTGGCAGGAAGGCTGGTTCCAGTCGAAGAGCTACCGCGACTATGGCTGGGCCCCCGCGCCGGGGAACGCGGGCATTTTCGACGCGCTGTCGGACAGCTTCGCCATGCCGAAGGGATCCAAGAACCGGCAGAATGCGCTGAACTGGCTCAAGGTCGCGGGCTCGAAGGGGGGCCAGGAAGCCTTCAACCCGAAGAAGGGGTCCATCTGCGCCCGCACAGACTGCACCCAGTCGCTGTTCGACGCGTACCTCCAGTCCGCGGCCAAGGACTGGCGCGGGAATGCGCTGGTGCCGAGCGTGATGCACGGGGCCGCGGCGTACGAGAGCTGGGCCACCGAGTACAAGGACGCGATCGCGCTGTTCGTGACCAGCGGCGATGTCGCGAAAACGCAGGCCACGCTGCAGGCGGCCTGTAAGAACGCCGGGATCTGCATGTAGGTCGTGGAAGCAGGCGACGCCAGCGAGGCAGTCCGTCCGCGGGCTGCCTCGCTGCGCCTTCCCACCGCGGACCAGGCGATCTCGGTCCTGCTGATCGCTCCCTCGCTCGTTGCCGTCGCCGTCTTCGTCTACGGCTTCATCGGGTTTACCGCGTTCGCCTCGTTTACAAAGTGGAACTCGCTCGCGCCTGATTTCTCATTTGTGGGACTGGCGAACTACGCCCGGCTCTTCGGCACGATCCGCTTCCAGATCGACCTGCGCAACGCGGTGACCTTCACCCTCTTCTTTCTCGCGGCGTGCCTCTTGCTCGGCTTTGCGCTGGCGGTGTTGCTGGACCGCCGGATCCGCGGCGAGGGCATCTTCCGCAGCATCTACCTGTTCCCCCTCGCGCTGTCGTTCATCGTCACCGGCGTGGTGTGGCGCTGGCTGCTCAACCCGGGCAGCGCGCAGCTGGGGAGCACCGGAGTCAACCTGCTGCTGGAACGGGCGGGCCTGGACGTCTTGAAAACCGGCTGGTACACGGATCCCAAGATCGGCATCAAGGCGGTCGTGATCGCGGCGGTGTGGCAGATGTCGGGATACGTCATGGCGATGTATCTCGCGGGGCTGCGGGGGATTCCAGAAGAACTCCGCGAAGCCGCGCGGGTCGACGGCGCCAGTGACGTCCAGGTGTACCGCCGCATCATCGTGCCCCTCCTGTACCCGATCACCCTCGGCGCGATCATCATCCTGGGCCACATTTCACTGAAGATCTTTGACCTGGTCGTGGCGATGACCGGCCCGGGACCGGGGTTCTCCTCAGATGTGCCGGCCTTCTTCATGTTCGATACCACCTTCCGCGGGAACAACTTCGCCCAGGGCGCCGGCATCGCCACGATCCTGCTGATCATGGTCGCCCTGCTCATCGTGCCCTACCTCATTTTCAGCCTGCGCGTGGAGACGCAGCGATAGCGGCCCGCGTCCTTCCCCTCGACCTCCCCCGGCTGCGGTACCGGCCGCGCCTGGGCACCTACGCGGTCCTCACCGCCTTCGCGCTCTTCTACCTGCTGCCCATCTACGTGCTGGCGATCACCGGGATGAAAAGCTTCGAGGAGGTCAACCTCTACCGGATGTGGGACTGGCCCGCCAGGCTCTCCTTCGACAGCTTCAGCAAGGCCTGGCTGGGCAGCGAGGCCCAGGGATTCCGGGGACTGGCCAACAACTTCTGGAACAGCATGACGCTGGCGGTGCCCGCGACGCTGCTGTCGGCCATGCTGGGATCGCTGAACGGGTACGTCCTCTCGAAGTGGAAGTTCCGCGGCTCCGATGCCCTGTTTACCTTGATGCTCTTCGGGATGTTCATCCCCTATCAGAGCATCCTGATCCCGCTGGTTCAGGTGCTGAGCCGGATCGGCCTGTACGGCTCGATCGCGGGGCTGGTCTTCGTGCACGTCGTGTACGGCATCCCGATCACCACCCTGATCTTCCGCAACTACTACAGCACGGTGCCGGGCGAACTCGTCGAGGCGGCGAAGATCGACGGCGCCGGCATCCTCGGCATCTACCGATCGGTCATCGTCCCGATCTCGATGCCGGCGTTCGCGGTGGTAACGATCTGGCAGTTCACCTCCATTTGGAACGACTTCCTCTTCGGCGTCATCGTCACGCCGCGGCCGGCGGTCCAACCCATCATGGTGGCGCTCAACAATCTGGCCGGCAGCTATATCGTCGAATGGAACGTGCAGATGGCCGGCGCCCTGCTTTCCGCGCTCCCCACGATGCTCGTCTACATCCTGCTGGGCCGGTACTTCATGCGCGGGCTGCTGGCCGGATCGCTCAAAGCGTAACGGCCTAGGAGTCATGGTGTCCGCGATCCCTGAATCGGTGATGCGCGCCTTCGCCCGGCAGTTTGGCGGGGAGCCCACTCTCTTCGCCGCGGCGCCGGGGCGGGTGAACCTCATCGGGGAGCACACCGACTATAACAACGGGCTGGTGCTCCCGGCGGGGATCGACCGGCACGTGGTCATCGCCGCGCGGCCCACGGGAACCCCGGTGGTCAGGCTCGCGGCGACCGCGTTTGACGGCCTGGCGGAGTTTCCCACGGGCGCGCCCGCGGCACCGGCCCTGCCCGCGTGGGCCCGCTACCCCCAGGGCGTCGCCGTGAAGATGGTGGAACGGGGACTGGTCGTGGCCGGACTTGATGCCGTCATCGGCGGGGATCTCCCGATCGGGGCCGGACTCAGTTCGTCGGCGGCCGTGGAGGCGGCCTCGGCGCTGGTGCTGGGGGCGGCGAGCGCACGCCCGCTGCCCCCGCGGGAGCGCGCGCTGCTGTGCTGGGCTGCGGAGGTCGAATTCGTCGGGGTCCCCTGCGGCATCATGGATCAGTTTGGCGTGATACTCTGCCGGCGCGGACACGCGCTGTTCCTGGACTGCCGCTCGCAGGAGACCCATCACATTCCTCTCGGCGGCGACGTCGTCATCGCGGTCTGCGCCACGGGCGTCGCCCGCACGCTGGCCGCATCGGCGTACGCGCAGCGCCGGCAGGAATGCGCAGACGCCGTCCGCGCGCTCCAATCGAGTGGCGCCCGGATTGCGTCGCTGCGCGACCTCACCCCCGAGGACCTTCCGGGTGTCCAGCGCCTTCCTGAGCCGCTGCGCCGGCGCGCGCGCCATGTCGTCACCGAGAACGCGCGCGTCGTGGAGGCCGCGCGGCTGTTGGAAGGAGGCGGGGTTGCGGGTCTGCGCGACACCTTCCGCGCGTCGCACCTCAGCCTGCGCGACGATTACGAGGTCAGTAGCCCTGAACTCGACGCGATGGTCGACGCGTCACTGGAGGCGCCGGGCTGCATTGCGGCGCGGATGACCGGCGCCGGCTTCGGCGGCGCGGCGGTGGCGCTCGTGCTACGCTCGCAGGCGGGGGCATTTCTCGCAGCCGCCGCGGACGGATACCGCAGGAGAACCGGACGCGAGGGCACGTTCTTTGTGACAGAGGCGGCGGAGGGGGCCCGGCGGATTAGATGAGAGTAGAATGGGTAAGAAGTAGGATCTACCGGTCGCGGAGCTCACGGACGATATCGGTCTGCTGTCCGGCCTGTACGCGGGCTACGGCCTTGGGCAGTGCGTGGGCGACGTCGGACGCGAGCAGGCCCGCCTGTCCCCGCTCTCCCGCGGCCAGGTCGC
>JBIOWP010000119.1:0-13088 GCA_044868695.1 bacterium | reverse complement strand
GGAAATGGAGACGGCGCCCTCCGCATGGAGGGCGCCGTGGCCCCGAACACATCTCTGCTGTTCAGCCGGTAATTTAGCACAGAACCGCAGCACGGTCAAGCCGGTCAATCCCGTCAGCGCCGGGCTTCTACCCCTCCGGGTTGACCGGTAGCGGTCTGCGCCGGGCGCGATGCGCCTGGTTTCGGCACCACCTTCCAGAACTGCCCGGCGTATGAGGGCCACCGCTCCAAGACGTCGGCGGCACGGGGGCTCCCGGTCAGGCGGGCATGGTCGGTGATCAGGCTGACCAGCAGCGCCTCGTCGCCGGGGTCGGTCACCCGGTGCCAGAGCACGTGCTCGGGATTGCATCGGTGTGCGAGATGGCTGCGCTCATCCAGCACGTACGCCGCCCCACCGGTCATGCCTGCGGCGAAGTTGTGCCCGATCTCGCCGAGGATGACGGCGACGCCGCCGGTCATGTACTCGCACCCATGATCCCCGGCTCCCTCGACTACCGCCACCGCGCCACTGTTGCGCACGGCAAACCGCTCGCCCGACCGCCCGGCGGCGAACAGGCGTCCGCCCGTGGCGCCGTAGAGCACCGTATTCCCCATGATCACAGCCCGGTGTGTGGCGCCCGTGAACTCGCCCGGGGGCCGGATGACAATCTCTCCGCCCGCCATCCCCTTCCCAACGTAGTCGTTGGCCTCGCCCTCGAGCATCAGGGTCAGACCCGGGACGAGGAACGCCCCAAAGCTCTGCCCGGCGCTGCCGGTGAACTTCAGGGTGACCGTACCGGGCGGTAGGCCGGCGTCTCCGTGATGCGCCGCAACCTCTCCGGCCATCCGCGCGCCGGTGGTGCGGTCACGGTTGCGAATGCCGTAGGCTAGCTCGACCGGCCGTCCCTGCTCGAGCATGCTGCTCGTATCCGCGATGATCTGCAGATCAAGGTTAATGTCGTCGGGCCGTTCGTTGCGCGCCGCTTCGTTGCGCCGCGGGTGCCGCCGCGCAGGGTCCGGATCGCGCAGGAGAAACTCCAGGTCGAGCCCTTTCGCTTTGGGGTGGTCGACCGGCTTCTGCCGGAGCAGCTCCACCCGGCCGACGATCTCCTGCACCGACCGCGCGCCCAGCTGGGCCAGCAACTCCCGCACCTGCTCCGCCACACCGAGGAGGTAGGCGACCACCCGCTCGCTAGTCCCGGTGAATTTCGCCCGCAGGTCTTCGCGCTGCGTCGCGACCCCCACCGGACAGGTGTTGAGGTGGCACTGCCGCGCCATCACGCACCCGAGCGCTACGACCGCGGCGGACCCGAACCCGAACTCGTCCGCCCCGAGCAGCGCGGCGATGACGACGTCGCGCCCGGTCTTCATCCCGCCGTCGACGCGCACGCGCACGCGCCCACGCAGGGCGCTGCGCACCAGCACCTGCTGCGTTTCCGCCAGACCGAGCTCCCACGGCACGCCGGCGTGTTTGATGGAATCGAGCGGCGAGGCGCCCGTGCCGCCGTCATGACCGCTGATCTGCACCGTGTCGGCAAACGCCTTGGCCACCCCGGCCGCAATCGTGCCCACGCCGGCCTCGGCCACCAGCTTGACGGCTACCCGCGCCTGGGGATGAACGCGCTTGAGATCATAGATGAGCTGCGCCAGATCCTCAATGCTGTAGATGTCGTGATGCGGCGGCGGTGAGATCAGCGTGATGCCGGCCTGTGCGCGGCGGATGCGCGCGATCTCGTCGCTCACCTTATGGCCCGGGAGCTGCCCGCCTTCGCCAGGCTTGCTGCCCTGCGCCATCTTGATCTCCAGCTCGTCGGCCGACAGAATGTACTCCGGCGTGACCCCGAACCGCGCCGAGGCGATCTGCTTCACGCGGCTGTTGGACCACGCCACTCCCGGCCGCCGCCAGTACCGCTGGGGATCTTCCCCGCCCTCGCCGCTGTTGGAACGGGCGCCGAGGCGGTTCGCGGCGACGGCCAGGGTCTGGTGCGCCTCGCGGCTGAGCGCGCCGTGAGACATCGCGGAGATCACAAACCGCCTGACAATCGCCTCTGCCGGCTCCACCTCCGCGAGTGGAATCGGCCCGCGCGGCACGATATCCAGTAGGTCCCGCAGCGACGTCGGGGGCCGGTTGGCAATCATCTCAGCCAAGACCCCCTGGGCTCCGGGATCGCCGCGGGCGGCCTGATGCACCGCCTTCACGACATAGGGGTTGAACGCGTGGTACTCGCCCTCGCGGCGGAACCGCACATCTCCGGCCTCTTCCAGTGCGCCAGGCGACGCGAAGGCCCGCCGGTGTCTGGCCAGCGTCTCCGCGGCAATTTCCTCCAGCCCGATGCCCCCGATGCGTGACGGTGTGCCGGGGAAGAACCGCTCCACCAGGTCCTGGTCCAGGCCGATGGCTTCGAACAGCTGCGCGCCGCAGTATCCGGGGAATGTACTGATCCCCATCTTGGACATGATCTTCAGCAGTCCAGCTTCCGCGGCGGCACGATAGGCGGCCCACCGAGTGTGCACGTCGCCGGGCAGCTGCGCGTCGGCCCCCACCGTCTGCAGGGCGAGCGTCGGACAGATCGCGCCGGCTCCATAGCCAGCCAGGCAGGCCAGCTGATGGATGTCCCGCGCCTCGGCGGTCTCCACCAGGAGACTGGTGCGCATGCGCAGGCCCGCACGGATCAGCCCGTAGTGCGCCGCGGCGACGGCGAGCAGCATCGGCACCGGCGCCATCGAGTCGTCGGCGGCCGTGTCGCTCAGGATGACCAGCGTGGATGTGCGAGCGGCCGCGCAGGCTTCCTCGACCAGCCCGTCCAGCACCTGGGCCAGTCCCGCGGCGCCGCCGGTGGCGGGAAACCGCGCGTCGAGCGTCACGGTCGGAAACGGCCCGTGCTCCCGTATCCAGCGCAGGTCATCGGGCAGGAGAATTGGCGTCCGGAGCAGCAGCAGCTGCGCCTGGGCCGGCGTCTCGTCCAGGAACGACGGCCGCGGTCCCAGGTAGGTCGCGAGCGACATCACCATCCGCTCGCGCAGCGGATCAATCGGCGGGTTTGTGACCTGGGCGAACCGCTGCTTGAGATAGTCGTACAGGAGGCGCGGGCGCGTGGAGAAGACGGCCGCGGGTGTATCGTCTCCCATGGAAAACACTGGATCCTTACGCTCCAGCACCATCGGCCGGAGGATCCGCTCCACGTCCTCGCTGGCGTACCCGAAGATGCGCTGCCGGGTCACCAACGGCAGGGTCGCGTCGCCTGCGCCGTCGGGCGGGTACGCGGCGAGCTGCACCAGGTGGCGGCGCACCCACTCCCGGTAAGGCCGCGCCGACGCCTGTTCGGCCTTCACGTCGTGATCCCGCAGCAGGCGCGCTCGGTCGGTGTCGACCAGCAGCATCTGTCCGGGTCCCAATCGCCCCTTCTCGGTGATCTGTCCGGCCGGAATCTCCAGCACCCCGGCCTCTGAGGCCATTACCACCAACCCATCGCGGGTCACCAGGTACCGGGCCGGCCTCAGTCCGTTGCGGTCCAGCACGCTGCCAACGACCGCGCCGTCGGAGAACGCGAGCGCAGCAGGGCCGTCCCACGGTTCGGTGAGGCAGGCGTGGAACGCGTAGAAGGCGCGCACCGATTCGTCAATGTCGGGAAGACCTTCCCATGCCTGCGGCACCAGCATCAGCAGGGCGTGAGGCAGACGGCGGCCGGACTGCGCCAGCAGCTCCACCACGTTGTCCAGCATCGCGCTGTCGCTGCCGCCCTCCTGGATCACCGGCACGAGCTCGCGGATCTGCTCCCCCCAGGCGGCCGCCTCCAGCGCCGGCTCCCGCGCCCGCATCCACAGGGCGTTGCCCTGCAGCGTGTTGATCTCACCGTTGTGCGCGAGGAACCGGAAGGGCTGGGCGAGCCGCCAGCTGGGGAAGGTGTTGGTGCTGTAGCGCTGGTGAAAGATCGCGATCGCCGTCTGGAACTCGGGGTCCAGCAGATCCGCATAGAAGCGCGGGAGCGCGGGAGAAGTAAGCAAGGCCTTGTAGACGACGGTCCGCAATGAAAACGACGGGACGTACAGGTCGAGGCCGGCTTCGGCCGCGCGCCGCTCGATCCGCCTGCGGCAGAGGTACAGCGCGCGTTCGAGGGCGTTGCGTGAGAGATCTGGACGGCCGGCGACGACCACCTGGGCAATGTGGGGCCGCGAGGCGGCGGCGTGAGTGCCGAGGGCGGAGGGGTCGGTGGGGACGTCGCGCCAACCCAGAAGACTCAGCGCCGTTGTGTTGATGACCTCTTCGACCAGGGCAACGGCGGCGGCCCGCCCGCGGTCCGTCGCGGGGAGGAACAGCATGCCGGCCCCGAGATGGCCATCCGGGACGTCGATGCGAAGATCCCGGCGCAGCAGAGCATGCGGCAGCTGGGTCAGCACACCTGCCCCGTCGCCGGTCTTGCCGTCGGCGGCGACCGCCCCGCGGTGGCTGAGGTTGGCCACCGCCGTCAGGGCATGACCCAGGACGGCGTGACTCCGGCGGCCGCGCACATCGGCGACGAACCCCACGCCGCAGGCATCCCGTTCGGCAATCGCAACCGTCGGCTCCACGGATCACCTCTTCCGACATCCGTGCGATAGCGCAAAGCCCGAGGGGGTGATCCCCCACCGGAAGGCGCACCTTCCGGTACGGAGGAACCTCCCCCTCGGGCTTCTCTCCCGACGGTGTAGCCGGCGGGATGGCCGGCCTGCGCCGCTAGGACCAGACCCGCACCCGATAAGCGCGGCGGAACCCTAGGCGCACTTCCTCAGTACCCCAAGTTGCCTACTCTGATATCAGATGTGCTTCCCGCTGTCAATCGGGAGCTTCCGATCCACTCCCCGCCCGGACCGGGTCCAGCCCGGTACCGGACCGCACGTCCGCAGCCCGGGAACGCAGACAGTCGACGCACAGCCACTTCGTGCCCTTCCCGAACCACTGGCATTTGATCAGGACGGCCTGCGCGTCTGGTATGCCGCACAGATGGCACTTGCTCACCGGGCTCTTCGCGGCCTCCGAAAATGCACAAGACGCCGGCGTGCATTCGCCGGCGTCCTGGCCGACTGCGTGTTGGTTCCTTGTACCATACTGGACAGGCCGGTGTCAACCCCGGAGTCAGCACTGGGGGGCGCGGCGGAACAACCCGCAGCGCTGCGTCGTTGACTTGATGGCGGGAGTTCGCCACGATGATACCGGGAGGCCCGATGCCGCATTATCGCTATCTCATCGTCGGCGCCGGCATGACCGGCGATGCCGCCGCGAGAGGGATCCGGGAGATGGATTCCTCCAGTCCCGTCGGCCTGATCGGCGCTGAGCCCCACCCTCCGTACAACCGTCCGCCGCTGTCGAAGGGCCTGTGGAAAAACCAGCCGGTGGAGCAGATCTGGCGCGAGACGGCGTCGCTGGGGGTCGAGCTGCATGCGGGCCGCCGCGCGATCCAGCTCGACAAAGCCGGCAAGCTCGTGGTGGACGACCGCGGGACCGTCTACACCTTCGACAAACTGCTGCTGGCGACGGGGGGCCGCCCGCGCCGCCTGCCGTTTGACACCGAGGGCGAGCGCATTATCTATTTCCGCACGCTGAATGACTATCAGCGGCTGCGGGCGCTTACGAAGTCGGCAACGCGGTTCGCCGTGATCGGCGGCGGCTTCATCGGATCGGAGATTGCGGCCGCGCTGACGATGAACGGCACGCAGGTCGTCATGCTCTTCCCGGAAGACGGGATCGGCGCCCGCGTCTTTCCGGCGAGCCTGGCGCGGGCCCTCAACTCCTACTATCGAGAGAAGGGCGTGGAGGTCCTCTCCGGGGAGCTCGTCTCGAGCATGCGCGCCAACGGGACGCGGACGATCCTGGCAACCAAGAGCGGCCGGGAGCTCGAGGTGGACGGTGTCGTGGCCGGGTTGGGCATTCAACCCAACGACCAGCTGGCGGCCGCCGCGGGGCTACGCGTGGAGGACGGCATCCTCGTCGACGAGCTGCTGCGCACCAGCCATCCGGATATCTACGCGGCCGGGGATGTCGCGCGCTTTCAGAATCCCTCGCTGGGCTCACCGCTGCGCGTCGAGCACGAAGACAACGCGAACACGATGGGGCGCGCCGCCGGCGTCAACATGGCCGGGCAGAACAGCCCGTATCACCATCTCCCGTTCTTCTACTCCGATCTCTTCGACTTGGGCTACGAGGCCGTGGGGGATCTCGACCCGCGCCTGACCGTCGTGGAAGACTGGAAGGAACCGTTCCGCGAGGGGGTCGTGTACTACCTGAAGGACGGGCGCGTGCGCGGCGTGCTGCTGTGGAACGTCTGGAACCAGGTGGACCACGCCCGCGAGTTGATCGCGCAGCCCGGCCCGTTTGCGCCGAACGACCTGCTCCGGCGGCTCCCCTCAGCGTAGGCCCCGCAGGAAGCCGTCCAGCGTGGCGGTGAACCGCTCCGGCTGCTCGATGTTGGAGACGTGCCCGGCGCCGGGGATGATTACGAGCTCCGATCCCGCAATCCCCTCGTGCATGCGGCGCGCGCTGTCCACCGGCGTCGCCTTATCATCCTCCCCCACCACGATCAGCGTTGGGACACGGATCGCCCGGAGGAGCAGCGTACTGTCGGGGCGCTGCGCCATCCCCCGCAGCGCGCCGGTCAACGACGCGGGCCGCTTGGCGTCCATCTGCGCGCGGACGTCGGCGACCAGATCAGGCCGCGACTCGACCGTCTTCGGCGACACGAGCAGCTTCACAAACTCGTCGAGGTACCCGGCGGGACCTTCGCGCTCGATGCGAGCGACGCTGTCATACCGACGCTGCTGCCCTTCCGGCGTGTCGGCTTCGGCGCGGGTATCCAGCAGCATGATCGCCTTGACGCGATCCGCGTGGCGGGCGAGATAGCGGAACAGCACGTATCCGCCCATCGAGAACCCGCCCAGCACGACGCTCGGGAGCTGCAGATGCTCGACGAGCGCGTGCAGGTCGCCGGCGAGTTCCTCCAGCGAGGATGGGACGCCGTCAGACTTCCCAAACCCGCGCAGATCGGGCGTGATCAGCCTGACTGTCCGCGCCAGCGACGCCTGCGGCAGCCACATCCGGCGCGTGAAGGGGAACCCGTGGATCAGGAAGACCGGGATCCCGCTGCCCGCTTCCTCGTAAGCCAGCCGAGCGCCTTCGTGTTCGAAGTACGCCATGTCGCCTCCTCAGATGCCCTATTTCATGCGTCACGCACAAATCGATCGTAGAGCGCGACCGCACGCGTACGATCTTCCGCGAAATAGTCCAGGAGCGTCGTCTGCACCCATGGGACTCTGCAGGCGCCAAGGTATACGGCGTGGATGCTCCACGGGTATCGTTGCTACGCAAGGTTACCTCCTAGCCGGAGCCACGCAGGGTCTCGGCGACCGCGTCGGCCACCTTCATCCCGATGAGCATGCAGGTCAGGTTGATATTGGCCCGGGGAATCTCTGGGACGATGGACGCGTCGGCCACGAACACGTTGCTGGTCGCGTGCACGCGGCCCGTGGCGTCGACCACGGCCAGCGGATCCGTTGCGGGACCCATTTTGCATGTCCCCACCGGATGCGCGTAGCCGGTCACGGTGCCGCGGATGAACGCCTGCACGTCGCCCAGATGCTCCACGCGGGAGCCGGGGTCCACTTCCACGCTGATGGCCGCGGCGAGCGGTTCCTGCGCAGCCAGATGCCGGGCGAGGACCAGCCCATCCACGAGCACCGCCATGTCCGCGTCGTCGGGATCGGTGAGAAAGCGGCGCTCGATGACCGGCGGCAGCTCAGGGTCGTCCCCCCTGAGGCGTACACGACCGCGCGAGCGCGGCGTCACGTTGAACGCGAGGATCACGGTCTCCCAGTCACCCGCCATCGTCTGATCCACGGAGGGCAGCAGGTGAAGATCAAATCCATCCGCGCACAGCGTGCTGCGGGCCCGCAGGATGATCTGGCTTTGGAAGAGGGCCCCGCGGTGATGGTCACTGTTGATCGCAGTGCGGGTCGCGGACTCCGGACCGTAGCGAATCGTCACGCCGGGATGGTCATGGAGATTCTCGCCGACGCCCGGCGCGTCGATCACCACGGTGATACCGGCCTCGCTGAGCAACTGCCCGGGTCCGATACCGGACCGCATGAGCACAGCGGGCGACCCGTAGGTCCCCGCCGCCAGGATCATCGCCCGCGCCGCGAATTCGACCTCGCCGCCGCCGCCCCGGCAGATCACCCCGGCCGCGCTGTCCTGGTCGATCACCAGACGGTCCGCAGTGGTCTGGTCGTAGACGGTCAGCGTAGGCAGCTCGCGCGACGGATCGAGGAACGCGAAGGCCGCGTTCCAGCGCGTATGGTCGAGGATGTTGGCGTGGAAGGGCGCCACGCCTTCCGGCGGATCAGGGTCGCTGAGGTCGGCCAGGCGGGGGAATCCCACGACCTCGGCCGCGTCCATGAACGCCCGCTGCCACGCGCCGAGTTCCTCATCGGCGTAAGCCCGGGTCGGCAGCAGCCCGCCGGACCCCCGGTACGCCGAGCGTCCCTGCGCGCACGCCTCAACCTGCTCGATGAGGGGCCGCAGGTCCGCGTGCGCCCAGCCCGCATTGCCGGCCGCTGCCCAGCGATCGTAGTCCGCCGGCATCCCCCACACCGCCGCGCACTGATTATGCGCGGAGCATCCGCCGATCACCTTCGCGCGGGGCTCGGGGCTCGTCGAGCCGTCTTCGCGCTCTTCGGCGTACCCCCAGTCGTGCGTCGCGGGCGCTGCGCGGGCATCGAGCAAATCCGCCGGCCACGTCCCCTCCGCCACCGGCCCGTAATCTGGACCGGCCTCAACCAGGCACACACGCAGGTCGGTCGTCGAGCACAGCCGCCCCGCGGCCGCACATCCCGCGGAGCCGCCCCCGACGATCACGACGTCAAACTCGTGTCCGATCATCCCCCTGTTCTTCGGACCGGACGGGTGGCGTTCCCCTTCCTACGCCCGGGAGGCGAGGCGCCGGCAGTAGGCGTAGAGGGCGTCGTACACGATGAACTCCTTCGCGAGGATCTCGTGATCGTTCGCCAGCCCCAGGTATCGGAAGCCTTCGGCGACGGCCTTCAATCCAGGCGCCTCCGGGCGGCCATACAGATCCTCCGCCACGTCCGCGCCGTGGACAATCTGGGCCAGCAGGTGCACGCCGGGGTCGGCGATCTGGTATTTGGCGATGATGGCTTCGAAGCTGCACTTGCCCCCGTGATGGCCCAGCTCTACACCCGGTGCGTCGAACGGAATCGCGCCCTCGCGCCGGGCCACGTCGCCGACCTCATTCGCCGGGACGAAGAGAAACTCGGCCTGCCGGTCTACAAACTTCCGGATCAGCCACGGACACGCGACCCGGTCGACCTTGACGTGTTCACGCGTCACCCACTTCATCGCCCGCCTCCCGTCTGACTTCTCGAGGTCACCGCTGCAGCAGCAGGCCCACCAGCCCCATCACCGCCGTCAACAACACGGCGTAGCGGGCGGTAATGCGCATAACCTGCCCTTCTTGCCCGGCCAGCCCGCTGGTGGCCGTCGCTAGCACGACCTTCGCCGGCGCCACCATCGATCCCAGGGCGCCCCCCGCCGACTGCAGCGCGGCCATCAACACGGGATCCATCCGGAGCAGGCTCGCGGCGTCGCGTTGCAGCGCGCCAAACAGGACGTTTGAATTGGTGTTGCTGCCGGTGATCACCGTCCCCAGCAGGCCCAGCATCGGAGCGAGCAGTGGGAACAGCGGCCCGACCAGCGCGGTGAGCCCCTGGGCGAGCAGGAACGTCATGCCGCTGTAGGTCATCACGACCGCCACCCCCACCAACGAAAGGATCGTGACCGTCGAGGAGACGCCCTGGGCCGCCACGTTGCGCCAGACCGATCTCCAGTCGGGGACGCTCCGGCCGGCGAAGCGGTAGAGTAGGACCGTCGCCAGCGCCGTGTACACCAGCAGTGCTCCCGGATGCCCAAACACGGCAATGTGAAAGACGTCCCCTGCCGTCTCCCAGCCCAGGCCGGTCCGGGTCGGTGGAAAGTCAAACGAGACCGCGATCTCGGCGAGCAGCCGGTTCAGCGGAGGGACAAACGTCGCCGCGCCGACGACGGCGATGAGCGTATAGTACGGAAGAAACGCAAGATGGAAGGACAGCGCAGGAGCCGCCCGGGGAGCCGGTCTGGGGGGTTCGCGGCGGCCCTCGCGAGGGGGCCATTCGGGCAGCAGCCCGAAATATCCCGGCCCGCGGCGCCGCGCCAGTCGCGCGAGCCCCATGCTCACGACGAGGCCGACCATGCCGGCCCCGAAGGACGCAATGATCCAGTGCTGCGAGACCGCGAGCAGCAGCTGCGTCCCGCCCATGGCCACGCCGAGCGCGAGAATCGCCCCGAAGGCGCGCCGGTACGGCCGCGTCCCGGCGTGCACGTGTGCGACCGCGAACCCACTGGCCACGGCCGCCAGCCCCAGCAGCCCCGCGATCCAGATCCCCAGCTCCCGCGCGGGCAGCCCGGTCACGGCCCGCAGCGCCTGGAACGACGAGGCCATGTCGCCCATCGTCACCGCCCACGCATGCCCCACCAGCGGGATCGCCGCCGCCTCCAGCGGCTGAAATCCCAGGCCGATCAGCAGCGGGGCGGTGACCGCGACCGGCACGCCGAACCCGGCCACACCCTGCAGGAAGGACGTGAACGCGAATCCGATGATCAACAGCTGCAGCACGTGGTCTTCGGTGAGGTGAGCGACGGCGTCGCCAATGCTGCGGATGGCACCGATGCTGTCGGCGATTTCATACAACAGCAGCGCCGCCCAAATGATGTACAGGACGTGCAGGCTGAGCGTGAGCGCCCGGGAGAGCGCGACGCCGAGCACCGGCCCCGGGGTCGCGAAGCCGGCGGCCGCCACAGCGAGGGTCACCGCCAGCGCCGCCACGCCGGCCTGCGCGCCCCGCCAGTGCAGCGCCAGCAGCCCGACGAGCAGCACCGCAAGCGGGAGCGCAGCCGCGCCGACCCGCCAGAGGTCAGCCGGCATGGCGGCCCGCGTCAGACAGAAGCGGCGTGTGTCCCGGCCGGCGCCAGCCGGCCCCGGGCCTCCAGGTAGTCCGCCAGTATCGCGTACGGATCAAAGCCGACGATCCGCACCGCATCGCTGACAAAATTGGACAGGACGTTGATGTCGTAGTAGTACACCTGCCCATCGCGATCGTTGACGAGGTATTCCACGCCGCCGAGATCGAATCCGGCGGCCTCCGCGACGCTCACGACGTCCTGGACAATTGCCGCCGGCGGTGTGTACCCTTCCACCTGGAGAGCCACTTTTGGCAGATCCGCCGGGCACAGATCGGCCATCTCGCCGGGCCGGCAGATGTCCGCGGGGCAGAGGTTGAACCCCGCGTTGGGATCAGGATACACCTTGATCGCGTAGAAGAACCGCCCGTCCAGCACTTCGACGCGCACGATGTGCCCGCCCCGGGCGGGCAGGAACTCCTGCACCAATGCCGTGGCGTCGATGCCGAGATCAATCGCGCCGGCCGCCGCCGCGTTGGCCAGGGCGTCCGGCGCATCAAACCGCTGGATGCCCGCGCCGCTGCCGCCGATGTTCGGCTTCACGATGACCGGATAAGACAGCCCCTGCGCAGCCTCGAGCGCCTGGGACGCGCGGTTGATGACCCGCGCGCGCGGCGAGCGCAGCCGGAGACGGCGGAGCAGCAGGAGTTGCGCCACCTTCGAAGTTTCCAGCGCGAACGCCCGCCAGCCGTTCACCACATCCACACCGGCGGCGTCCAGAAAACGGAGGAACTCGCGGCCATAGACGATCGTCTGGCCGTGCCCCCGTGTGTACGCCGACGGGCTGAGGCGGTTCAGCGCGATTGTCCACGGGACGCGGGTGTCGGCAGGATCGAATGCGTGGGCGGCCAGGTTGATCCGATCATGCGGGATCCCGCGCCGGTCCAGCTCTGCAAACAGCGGGGCAAACCACTGCGGGTGCTCGTACACAATACCCAATGCGGGCGGCTGTGCGCCCATGTAATACACCCTCCTTCGGTTGTCAGAAGCTTGGATTCAGGAGAACGCGTGAGGCGGAGGCGCCTATGCCCTCCGCCTGCTTCCGGGGTCCCCACAAATTCGCTCTGGCGAATTTGTGGGGTGGAGACAGATGCAGCCGCGCGGGAATTGCGAAATGAGGAAATCAAACGATCTCATGTGCGTCTCTCATCGTACCAGACGGCGACTCACCCGACAACAATCTAGGTTCCTTCGTATCAGGCCTCCGCCGGACGCGGGGCGCCGCCGATCTTCCCCCGGCCGCGGTAGGCCCGGATGGCCGGGAGCGCAAACAGCAGCGCACTGGCGATGATGAACCCCATGGCGATGGGCCGTCCCAGGAAGAACGCCGGGTGCCCCTGACCCATGATCAAGCTTTGCCGGAGGGCTTGTTCGGTCATGTCCCCGAGGACGAGCGCCACGACCAGCGGCGCAAGCGGATACCGCAGTTTCTTGAATACGTAGCCGACAACGCCCGACCCCAGCATGATCCAGAGATCCAGGACCTGGTTGTTCGTGGCGTACGCGCCAATGCTGGACAGGATGACAATCAACGGCGCCAGGACCCCGAATGGGATCCGGTTGATCGCCGCGAAGGCCGGCACCAGCGTGAGCACCATCAGTACCCCGATCACATTGGCAACGTACATCGACCCGATCAGCCCCCACACGAACTCTCGTTGGGTTGTAAACAGCAGCGGGCCGGGGTTGAGGCCCCAGATGAAAAACCCGGCCAGCATCACGGCGGCGGTCGGCGATCCTGGGATTCCCAGCGTGACCATCGGCAGCAGCGCACCGATGCCTGCCGAGTGCGCGGCGGTCTCGGGGGCCACGACGCCCTCGACCTCGCCCTTGCCGAACCGGTCGGGGTGTTTGCTGAACTGCTTGGCCAGCCCGTAGCTCATGAAGGACGCCGGCGTGGCTCCGGTGCCGGGCAGGACGCCGATCCAGAAACCCAGGATCGTGCTCCGCACGAGCGTGGCAAGATAGCGCGGAAACATCTGCCATGTCTCCCACACGTCCTTGAAACTGATGCGGCCCTTGACCCCTTCCAGCTTTAATCCCTCTTCCACCGTCAGGAAGATCTCCCC
>JBIOWP010000118.1:0-4251 GCA_044868695.1 bacterium | reverse complement strand
GGATTCCTCCCCGGCGCGATCAGCCCTCGGGGTGGCGCACGCGGTGCATTTTCACGAAGTTGACGCGGCCGCGAACGACGAGCGGGGCGGAACCGACGATGATCACCGTGTCGCCCTCTTCGGCGAGATGCCGGTGCAGCAGTTCGTTCTCCAGGTGGGCGATCATTTCATCGGTGCTGTCTCGAAACGCCGTCGCAAAGCACTGCACCCCCCACCACAACGCCAGCCTCCGCGCGGTCGCCTCATGTTCGGTGAAGGCGATCAACGGTTCATGCGGGCGGAGCTTGGACAGCAGCTGCGCGGTCAGGCCCGACCGCGTCATGACCACGATGGCGCGCGCGCGGACTTCGTGTGCGACAGCCGCCGCCGCGTGCGCCATGGAAATGGTTGTGCTTTCCAGCGCCGGCCCACGGGCGCCGAAGATCGCCGGGTTAGATGACTCGATCACGCGGGCGATCCGGTCCATCATCGTGACGGCTTCGATGGGATACTCGCCCACTGCCGTTTCGGCGGACAGCATCACCGCGTCGGCGCCGCCGAGGATAGCGTTCGCCACATCTGAGGTCTCCGCGCGCGTCGGACGGGGGCTGTGGATCATGGATTCCAGCATCTGGGTCGCGATGATCACCGGGATGCCGGCCGCGTTGGCCTTCTGGATGATGGTGTTCTGGAGGACCGGCACCCATTCTGCATCGAGCTCCACCCCCAGATCCCCGCGCGCCACCATGACGCCGTCGGCCGTCTTGATGATTTCGTCCAGCGCGTTGATGGCCTCGGCCTTTTCCAGTTTGGCGATGATGGGGATCGACGCCCCGCGCGCGGCGATGGCCTCACGGGCCAGCGTGATGTCGTTCGCCCGCTGCACGAAACTCAGCGCGACGTAGTCGACGCCCAGCCCGGTGCCAAATTCCAGGTCCTTGAGGTCCTTTTTGGTCATCGCCGGGAGGTCCACGGAGACCCCCGGCAGGTTGACGCCTTTGTGTTCCCTGAGTATCCCGCCGCGGACGCAGCGAGTGGTGACTGTAGTCGCAGTCGCGCTCTCCACCACGAGTTCAAGGGTCCCGTCGTCGAGCAGGATGCGGTCGCCCTTCCGGAGGTTGCGGGGGAGGCCAGGATAGTTGGTGGAGATCGTCTTGTCGCCCCCGACCACCTCTTCAGCGGTAATGACGAGCGGCTGGCCGTCCCGCAGCTCCAGCGTTCCGTCCCGCAGGCGGCCGACCCGGATCTTATGGCCGGCGAGGTCCTGTAGCACGGCCACCGTGCGGCCGACCTCACGCTCCGCGGCCCGCACCGTCTCGTAGCGCTGGGCATGCTCGGATGGTTCGCCGTGTGAGAAGTTCAGGCGCACGACGTCCACGCCGGCCTCGATCAGACCGCGGATCTGCTGGGGGCTGCTGGTGGCGGGACCGAGCGTGGCGACGATGCTGGTGCGCCGGTCCCAGTTCTTGGGAACAGTGCCGAGTTTCATGTCGAGTATGTCGCTTCTGCGCTTGAAGGGCACGTCCTTGCAGCGCTCTTTACCGCGGCGAGCGTGCTCTGCTATCATTCATACGACGCCGGCGTAGCTCAGTGGTAGAGCAGCTCACTCGTAATGAGCAGGTCACCAGTTCGAGTCTGGTCGCCGGCTCCAGAAATTGGAAGGGGCTCTGTGGTATTGGAGCCCCTTCCAATTTCTGGAGTTAGGTGAGCCGAACTGGTGACCTGAGGGGGGATGTGGGGGGACGTCAGTCCCCCGGGTGGTAAATGGGGCAGCGACCAAATGTTTGTCGGGCATTTCCTCTATTCCCGTCGGGTAATCCCCCGTTGTTGAAACTAACATCGCCCTGTTAGCATCCAAGACGCGAATTCTTTAGCTCGAATTCTTCCTGCGCCACTGCGATCTTTCGAGTTTCCTTCGGCATGGAATCACGACCGGATGTCGTTCACCCGTTTCTCCTCCTGAGGCTAGGGGTCAACGGATCCTCATGTGAAGAGGTGGTTCAAATGTCCAAGAACTATCAGCGATGGCTGCAGGATCTCCTCAATGATCTGGGACGCGATGACATCGGCGTAGGAGACGTGGAAATCGGCCCACTTTTGGTCGCATTTAGTCTGCACAAAGGCGGCAGCACCTTCAACACATCACTACCGATTGCCGCGTTCTTTGACCGCGCGCACGTCATGGGTCGGTTATGCGGTCTCGTCGTGCGATTCAACAAGAACTTTGCGGTTCAACAGCCCCTGGTGCGGCGCCTGCTAGAAGTGGGATGAGATAGGGTGATGTCTTCTCTGAAAAGTCTAGGGGCCAGTTTGGAGAGGCATTATTATGTCGTACTATGCGACAACCTGCGGCGTGGCTAAGGAACGCCTCCGCCATCAAGATCATTTTGGCCTTGGCCGGAGTCTACTTTGTTGCCGCAAAACTCGGGCTAAGGTTAGCCTTTGTTCATCCCAGTGCCACGCCGGTGTGGCCGCCGACGGGGATTGCCATTGCGTCATTGCTCCTCTTCGGCTACCGCGCCGGTCCGGGCATCCTTCTTGGGGCGTTCCTTGCCAACCTCACGACCTATGGTACGGTCTGGACGTCGCTGGGCATTGCCGTGGGGAATACGTTGGAGGGGCTCGCCGGAGCGTACCTCGTCAACACATACGCGAACGGGAGCAGCGTCTTTGATCGGGCTCCCAGTATCTTCAGATTTGCTTTGCTCGCGGCGATTGCGAGTACGACGGTCAGCGCAACCGTCGGTGTCACCAGTCTGACCCTTGGCGGCTTCGCTTCCTGGGCCGACTTCCGGCCGATCTGGCTCACCTGGTGGCTAGGAGACGCTGCCGGCGCCCTCATCTTTGCGCCTCTGATCGTCCTCTTTGGCAAGAATCGTCAGCTTCACCTCGGTCGTGACGCGATGATCGAGCGCGCCTTCTTCCTGCTGGCGCTCCTCGCCGTGAGCTGGGTGCTGTTTGGTGGCCTGTTCCCGTTTGCCTACCTGACCGTGCCGTTCCTGGTCTGGGCGGCATTCCGGTTTGACCAGCGGGAGACCGCGGCCGTGATTGTTCTCCTCACGCTCACCGCTGTCTGGGCGACCAACAGATCCCTCGGTCCGTTCGTCGGCGCAACGCCCAACCAATCGCTTCTGCTCCTGCAGACGTTCATGGGGATCATGGCGATGGTCGCCCTGCCGCTGGCCGGTCTTGTGGCGGAGCGCAAGGTCGCCGACCAGAAGGCGATCGCCGAATTCTACAATGCCACCTGGACGACGAAAGATCTCCACCTGCAACTCCAACATCAGAACACCCTTCTCGAATACCGGGTGCGCGAGCGCACGAAGGAGTTGGAGGAGGCGTACGTTGAGATGCTCGACCGCCTGGCGGTGGCCGCCGAGTTCCGCGATGACGGCACGGGGCAGCACACCCGGCGCGTCGGGCAGCTGTCGGCGATCCTGGCGCAGAATTTGGGACTGCCGGCCGATCAGGTTGAACTGATCCGGCGGGCCGCGCCGCTGCACGACGTGGGGAAGATAGGGATCCCGGATCACATCCTGCTGAAGCCCGGCGCGCTGGGCCCTGACGAGTTCGAGGTCATGAAGACGCACGTGACGGTCGGAGGCAGGATTCTCTCAGGGGGGCGGTTCGCGCTTCTGAAACTGGCCGAGGAGATCGCGATGACCCACCATGAGCGCTGGAATGGCACCGGATATCCTCGAGGGATGCAGGGCGAGGCCATCCCACTTCCGGGTCGCATCGCGGCCGTCGCGGATGCCTTCGATGCGATGCTCAGCGCTCGGCCTTACCGGGATGCGCTGCCGATGGAACAAGCAGTGAACATTATCAAGGATGGGGCAGGAGCCCATTTTGATCCCCGAGTCGTCGACGCGCTCCTCGCGTACCTCGGTCAAGACCCCCTCGATCGCCTGGTCGATGCGGGGAGAATCTAATTTGCTCTAGATCAGTCCATAGGCTCGCGTGATCTCGAACTGGTAGATTAGCCGCTGCTCCTCGACCATGATCCGGAGAAACTCGTCAATGGTCCGCTCCTTGCCCGCCCACATGATGTGCCCGGGTTGGGGACGCTGCGGCAGTCGTTCCTGCATCACCTGGAACAGGCGGAGGTTGAGCTGCGGGGCATCCGGGCCATCGAGGATACTCACGCGGGTCTCCAGCGTGAGATAGCTCCAGGTTGGATCGAACACGAACACGGTGGCGCGGGGATCCCGTCGCAGGTGGGTCGTGCGGAGCCGGCTCTTTGTCCCACTGCTCTCATCGACGGCCGACTCC
>JBIOWP010000117.1:0-3382 GCA_044868695.1 bacterium | reverse complement strand
TAACCCCACGGCTACAATGAGCGGCAACCGATGACGGCACGGGAGGCGCCTCTCGTCCCATGGGACGGGAGGTGTGTTGTTTTGTAGGGAGAGGACCGTGGACGCGAAGCGGTACTATATCACGACCCCAATCTATTACGTGAACGATGTGCCCCACATCGGGCACGCGTACACGACGATTGCCGCGGATGTCGCCTCGCGCTTCAAGCGGCTGGCGGACTACGATGTCTTCTTCCTGACCGGCACGGATGAGCACGGCGTGAACATCGAGCGCGTGGCCAAGCAGCACGGCGTGACGCCCCGCGAGTGGTGCGACCGGATCGCCGCCGAGTTCAAGTCCCTGTGGGCGTTTCTCAATATCTCCCACGATGACTTCATCCGGACGACCGAACCGCGCCACGAGCGTGTTGCCGCGCAGATTTTTCAGCACTTGTACGATACGGGAGATATCTACCTGGGGAAGTACGAGGGGTGGTATTGCTCCTCGTGCGAGTCGTTCTACCTGGAGTCAGAGCTGGGCCCCGACAAGACTTGCCGCGTCCACACCGGCCGCAAGACCGAGTGGACGTCAGAGGATTCCTACCTCTTCCGCCTGTCCAAGTACCAGTCGTGGCTGCTGGACTACATTGAACGGAATCCAGCCTGCGTGGAGCCTGAGGCTCGCCGCAACGAGGTCGTCGCATTTGTCCGGTCCGGGCTGAAGGACCTGTCCGTGAGCCGGTCGACGTTCACCTGGGGCGTGCCGGTGCCGTTTGACCGCCGCCACGTCATCTATGTCTGGATCGATGCGCTGACGAACTACATCTCGGCGCTGGGCTATCCGGACGGCAGCCGCTTCCGGACCCACTGGCCCGCCGACGTGCATCTGGTAGGCAAGGAAATCGTGCGGTTCCATGCCGTGTACTGGCCGATCCTGCTGCACGCCGCTGGGATCGCCGTCCCCAAGCAGACGTTTGCGCACGGCTGGCTCACCTTCGGCGGTCAGCGGTTCAGCAAGTCTCTGGGAATCGTCATTGATCCCGCCGCGCTCGGCAGGGAGCTGGCCGCCGCCGCCGGCGTCGAGGTGGGCGTCGCCGTGGATGCCCTCCGGTACTTCCTGCTGCGAGAAATACCCTTCGGGACAGATGGCGACTTCAACAGGCCCGCGCTCGTGCACCGGTTCAACGCCGACCTGGCCAACGACTACGGGAACCTGCTGAACCGGACGCTCCCGCAGCTGCAGCGCCACTTCGGAGGCCAGGTGCCTGCGCCCGGCCCTGAGGCCGGCCAGGACGCGGCGGTGCGCCGGCTGGCGGCGGAGGTCGCGTCATCGGTTGAGCGGTTCATCGACCGGCTGGATTTCAAGGGAGCGCTGGAAGAGATCTGGCAGTTGCTTGGGACCGCCAACAAATACATCGATGAAGAAGCGCCGTGGCAGACGGTGCGCACCGACCCGGCCCGGGCCGGCACCGTGCTGTACAACACGCTGGAGGCCGTCCGGGTAGCGACGATCTTGCTCTCACCGTGGCTGCCCACGGCGTCCGCGAAGGTATGGGAACAACTGGGAATCACCGCGCCGCTGGCGGCGCAGCGGCTGCGCGATGCGGCGAAGTGGGGCGGATTGGCGGCCGGCACACGCGTCAAGCCCGGGGCGCCCATCTTCCCGAGGATTGAGTCCAAAGCCGGCGACGTCCCGGCGGCATCAGAGACAGGAGGGAAGGATACGGTGAGCGCGATTTCGATCGACGAGTTCCGCAAGCTCGACATCCGGGTCGGCGAGGTGCAGTCGGCGGTACGGGTGCCGGGGACCGACAAGCTGATCGAAGTAAAGGTGGACATCGGCGGCGAGGTGCGGACCATCGTCACCGGGCTCGTGCCACAGTATCAGCCGGACGATCTGGTCGGCAAACGCATCATTGTGTTGGCGAACCTCGAGCCGCGCCGCGTGCGCGGGGTCACATCGCAGGGGATGCTGCTCGCCGCGGAGTGGGAGGGTCAGGTCGCGCTGCTGACGGCGGAAAAGAACGCGCCCAAAGGGGCCAAGATCACCTGACAGCTAGGCGCGGCGCTCCAGTACCCGCTTGATTGCCTTTAGGTGCAGCCGTTCGTGCCAGACGAGCCGCCGGGCGGCCTTGCGGGCCGTCCATGCTTCAGGCCGGGGAGCGCCCTCCCACTCCGCCTCTGTCACCGCGCCTCGATCGGAGCGGGCCAGCGCCCGCATGCGCAGCAAGGTAATCCGGCGGGTCCACCGGAGGAACGCTTCCATCCCGCTGCGGGAGCGCAGGTCAAACGTCCAGGCGGCGTACATGAACTCGGCAAACGCCACGTGCATGATGGCCTCCCGGGCACTGCGCGGGCACCCCTTCGGCTTCCGCTCGAAGTCTGGCTCGTCTGTCTCATAAAGCAGCTGCAAGAGTTCCTTCCGAGACCGGCGTAGCCAGCGGTCCACCTGGACCCACGCCGTGCTTGTGAGCGGCGCCCGATCGCTCTGCAACAACACATCACTGTCGGCGTCGCGGGCCGGCTTTGGGGTCGTCACTTCCTCGACGATCTTGAACTCTATGGCCTCCAGAGACGCGGTCCGGCCGCCCCGTGCCCACGTCAGAAACTCCGCAATCGATGGCGCGATCTTCGCCTCGATCTCCTCGCGCGTAGCGGCCCGGGCAAAACAACCTGGGAGTTCGTGCACCCACGCCATGTACCCGCCGTCTACGCCGCGCTCAAGTGTCACGGAATGCCGCATTCGGGCAGCCTCCCCCCGCGTTCAGCTCTCTTGTTGCAGATTACGTCTTCTCGTCGCAGACGCCTTCAAATGGTACACTGGTCCGTGCGTGGACCTGTTCGATTCGCACGTGCATCTCGATGATGAGGCCTTCGCCGGCGACCTTGACGAAGTGCTGTCGCGGGCGGCTCGCTCTGGGGTGACCGCGATGGTCACGGTCGGGACGAACATCGCGTCCAGCCGGGCGGCGGTCGCCCTGGCCGAGCGGTTCCCCCCCGTCTATGCCGCAGTCGCCGTGCACCCCCATGAGGCCGGTACCGCCACGCCGGAGGCGATCGCGGACCTGCGGGCGCTGGCCGCGCATCCGAAGGTTGTCGCCGTAGGCGAGACAGGCCTGGATTATGCGAAGGACTACGCGCCACGGGAGGCCCAGCGGGAAGCGTTTGCAGAGCACATCCGGTTGAGCCAGGACCTGGACCTTCCTTTAATAATCCACTGCCGTGAGGCGTACCCGGACGTGCTCGCGGCGCTCGACCACGCGCGCGCCGACCGCGTCATCATGCACGCGTTCTCAGGCTCGCCCGAGACGGCGGAAAAGTGCGCGGAGCGGGGGTATTTCATCTCGCTGGCCGGACCGGTCACCTTCCGCAACGCACGGGTGGTCCAGGAGGTTGCCGCGAC